>JAPORI010000014.1:0-2887 GCA_026710225.1 Betaproteobacteria bacterium | reverse complement strand
AATAGTAGCAGTGATACCGCCCAGACCCCCTTGCACTGGGCGGCAAGACATAACAGGAACCCTGAAATGATCAAGGCCTTGATAAACGCAGGAGCGAGAGTCGATATCCGCTCCTCTTTTTCCTCAACGCCTTTTCACCGGCTGGTGTTCGAACTGGAAGGTTCCAGCGACAAAGAAGTTGATCCTGAACCGGGTCAGGTCGACGGAGCAGCAAACCCCTTGCATTTTGCCGCCGGCTTCAACGAAAACCCGCAAGTGATAGAAATGCTGGTTGAAATGGGTGCAGATATTGAAAGCGTCTCCGGCAATCAGGCAACTGCCTTGCACTGGGCGGCCGCCTTGTGCAATGCAAAGCCGGGGATAATAAAGGCGCTGCTGGATGCGGGCGCCGACATCAACAGCCGCGCTGGCAACGGATGGACTGCCCTGCACTTTGCCGCGTTCAACTGCACTGAGCCGGAGACAATCGAGATTTTGCTCACCCACGGAGCCAACGGGCAAATTGCCGATCAGGACGGCAACACGCCCGGGCACTATATCCGGCAAAATCCGCAGCTGCAAGACAGCGCCGCATCTCGAAAACTGGGCACATGAAATGAAGCAAAAATCTCATCTCATGGTTTGCCTGATGCTGTCAGCAAATGTCGCCCAAGCCAGCGAATGTGCTTTTGATGAGCCGGAATTTTTCGCAAGTGCAAGCAGCCAGCAGATAGAAGCCTGCATAGATAACGGACAGGATGTCAGCAGCCACGACGACAACGGCTATACGCCCTTGCATCTTGCCGCCTTGCACAGCAGCAACCCCCAGATCGCGGCCGCCCTTATTGCCGCTGGTGCCGATATCAATGCCGGGGTTTCATCCGAGAATCATTTCGGCTTCACACCCCTGCACTATGCGGCTCAGGCCAACACACCACAAGTAATTGCAGTGCTACTCAATGCCGGTGCTGATATCAACAGCATACCCAAATCAGGGTTCACTCCGTTGTTCAGGGCTGCTCAATACAACAATGACCCCGCTGTAATCGATTTGCTGCTTGAAGCCGGGGCCGACATCAATTCTCAAGACCCCTACGGCAGAACCGTGCTGATTGGCGCGGCATGGCAAAACAGGCAAGCGGCGGTCATTGCCGTCCTTATCAGAGCCGGAGCCAACATCAATGTCCGGGACGCATATCTGGGCTGGTCGCCGTTGGATTGGGCAGCCTCGGCAAACACGCCGGCCGTTGTCGCCGCTTTGCTTGATTCCGATGCCAAACTCATAAGCAGCCGGGGCGAGGATGGGACAACTCCTTTGCATGTAGCAGCCGGACAAAACCCGGACCCGGAAGTAATAGAACTGCTTTTGCAAGCCGGAGCCGATATAAACGAACGCAATGCATATGGCGGCACTGCCCTGAACGCCGCGGCCGGGAGCAATACACAACCAGCGATAATCAAGACTTTGCTGGAAGCCGGAGCCGACATTAACGAGCGCAACAAGCATGACGAGACTGCACTGCACGCAGCAGCCATGAGCAATACGGAACCGGAAATAATAAGTTTTCTATTGCAATCGGGAGCGCAAATCAATGACCGCACCAAGACAGGCGCAACGGCGCTGCACTGGGCAAGCGCCTGCAATCGGGAGCCAGAGATTGTCAAGGCGCTGCTAGAAGCTGGTGCCGACATTGATGCTGTCGATGAAAAAGGATGGTCGCCACTGCACTGGGCAGCAAGCAAACCGTTGCCGCCGGCCTTGGAGTCCGACAACAGCGACGATGAAACAAGGCTTTTCTGGGAAAATAACTGCACTCAGTCAGCAAGTGCAATAGCCGGTTTGATGCGTTGCGCTGGCGATGTCTGGAAAAGCGACTGCAATTCAAGAGCCGATGCAATCAAGATGCTGCTGGCAGCAGGCGCCAATGCAAAGATTGCCGACAATTCCGGCCGCACTCCCTGGGATATCATTCAAAACAATCCCGAAATGAAAAATTCGGATGCCTATCGAAAACTGGACAATGCCCAGCAAAATTGATGGGACAGTCTGGAATTTTGTGGGGAAGCCCCCTTTTTTTCTCCAAGAGGACTTGCACCATCAAAAAGAAACGGTAAAAATTCCTGCCCGAACTTATCAACCAATTACTGCCAAATAACCCATCTGCACTCAAGCCTTTTCCGCCAGCCGGACCAGACCCTGATGACCCTTCGGCAACCCTGCAAAAGCAAACGGCGACAGGAATGTTCGCTGCGCCAGCAGCCGGGCTGCGATTTTGCTCAGGCCGGCCTGACGATATACTGACTGCCAGTTATCTCCAATCGAACTGATTTGCTCGCCAATCATCCGGGCGGCGGTCTCTAGCAGAAGAGCCAGGCTGCCGGCGAGGATGCTATGGCTGGCAAAATGGGCTTCAACGAGCCGCCGGCCCCAGGCGTCCGGCAGGCTGCCGCGAATGCAGCCGGTTTCTAGCCGGCCGCCACCCTAGAAATTGTCATCTATTTGCTGACTTGGCTTCTTGCGCAGCCGGCACGGCAACAAAACAGACAAGTTTTTGCTGCTGGGATCGCATTTTTATGCCCATCATTTTGTTCGGTTGCAGGTCATGGCTTATAATAGCGCGATTACCAATTCCTGCTCCAGAAAGCATTGGTAAAAAATTAAAAAAATCAAGGAGAAATCAAGCAAATGAGTGCCGAAAGCCACAGCAGTGAAAAGAATTCCCCCGTCTTTGACAGCATTGAGGATGCCGCCGATCTCTCCGATGAGCCATTGACGATTCATGCCAACAAGCACGGCTTTCACATCAAAGCTGAAGAACTTGTCAAAAACCGCGCGGCCATCAGGCAGATTCAGGAGTTGCGAGATGTTCTTGCCCAAGAGTTTGCCCAAAAAAAGAAACAATCTACC
>JAPORI010000141.1:16814-26160 GCA_026710225.1 Betaproteobacteria bacterium | reverse complement strand
CGGGTCGACTTGAACAACAAGCCGCCTGAATTGGCAATGCTCAACCCTCACAATCGGGTTCCGGTTCTTGACGACCGGGAGTTGCGGCTGTATGAGTCGAACATCATCAACGAGTACATCGACGAGCGGTTCCCACATCCGCAGTTGATGCCGATCGGGGTATCCGAAAAGGGTGCAAGCCGGCTGTTGATGCATGAATTCAACAGTCTGTTTGCCTTTGCTGATACAATAGAAGGCAGCAAATCGGAAAAACAGGTCGATGTGGCACGCCGAGAACTAACAGATGCATTGCTTGCCATCTCCTCCAAGTTAACCCGTTCGAAGTTCATCATGGGCAGTGAATTCAGTTTGGCTGATGCGACGCTTGCCCCCTTGTTGTGGAGACTGCAAAAACTCAGGATCAAGTTGCCGGTGCGAGCCGCGCCATTGGCCAAGTATGCCGAGATGATTTTTGCGCGCCCCAGTTTTCGCAAGTCACTTACGCCAGCGGAAGCGGCGATGCGTAAGTGAAATTCAGCAGCGAATTAGTTCCCTATCTTCTGCAGTCGGTCTATGACTGGTGCTGCGATAACGGCTTGCGTGCGATGCTTCTGGTGCGGGATGGCGGTGACTCGATTTTGCCTCGCTGGCATGTCAAGAATGGCTGCATCGTTCTTGACATCAGCAAGGCAGCGGTACGGGAACTAAATTTTGGTGCTGATGCAGTCAGTTTTGAGGCCAGTTTCGACGGTGAGCCTTTTTCAGTGGAAGTAGCCAATGCAGAAATCATGTGGATAGGCTCACCTGAGCGCAAGATCGGAATGGTGATGTCGGAATCTGATGTTTCTGACCATGAGCGGGTGCAACCGCAGCCGGCTGTTGACCAAGGGGAAAGCACTTCCCGGAAGCGGAAAAAGAGTAGTGCTCGGCCAAATTTGAAATTAATTTAAGCGCTGCTGTTAAAAAATAGCAAGCATTTGTCTTAGGAGAACAGGCTTTTTACCTTTTCCAGCCAAGATGAATCCCGGGCAGGAGCGTTAGTATCGTTTAGCGAATCTTCAAAGGCGCGTAGCAGTTCAAGTTGTTTTGTCTCCAGATTCTGAGGGGTTTCCACGTTAACCGTACATAGCAGGTCGCCGGGCGAACTGCTACGCACTCCCTTAATGCCGGCGCTGCGGATTCTTATTGTATGGCCACTTTGCACGCCTTGGGGAATCGAAATCTCCTTGCTCGAATTGTCAAGCAGAGGAATTTTCATCTTTCCTCCGGCAGCTGCGGCATAAAAGGATATCGGCACATTACAGTACAAGTTGTCTCCTTCGCGCTGAAAGAACGGGTGTCGCTCGATTGATATTCTAACCAGCAAATCCCCGGGTTCGGCCTGGTTTGCACCGGCCTCGCCTTGGCCTCTGATTCTGAGCAGATCGTCACTGTCAATTCCAGCTGGAACATTGATGTCAATGTTCCTGGATTTATGGACGCGGCCAGTTCCCCGGCAAGCCTTGCACGGCTTTTCAATAACAGTGCCGCTACCGCCGCAGCGGGCACAGACTTGTTGCATCACCATGAATGCGACTTTCTGCTCGATAAAACCGGCGCCTCCGCAACTAGGACAGGTTATTGGCTTTGTTCCAGGTTCGGCACCGCTGCCGTTGCACGCAGTACAAACTTCATAGGCTTTTACCCGCGCCTGACGCTTTACTCCGGAAGCTGCCTGCTCGAGCGTCAACTTCAGTTCGATCTGTATGTCGCGGCCACGCCTGCGGCTGGGCCTGCGGGTTTCATGTCCTGCCGCTTCTGCGAAATTTCCGAAGATGCTGTCGAATATGTCTGAAAATCCGCCACTGAAGTTGCTGCCATGCGAGCCTGCGAAAGCGCTTTCGTCGGCGGTTCCAAAGCGGTCGTACATTGAGCGTTTCTTCTCGTCGCTGAGAACCGCATAGGCCTGCTGGATTTGCTTGAACTTCTGTTCGGCTTCCGGCTCCTTGTTGCGGTCCGGATGGTATTTCATCGCCAGACGCTTGTAGGACTTGCGCAACTCATCAGCGCTGGCGTCCCGGGCGACGCCGAGGACCTGGTAGAAGTCGGTCCCAGTCAAGGCTTTCTAAGGTTGTTGGTATGAAAAAAAAGAGTTCTCAGCCTTTCTTTTCGTCTGCTTTTTCGTCCGGACTTACCACTTCGACTTCCGGTTGGTCGGTTTGGGAATCTTGGTCTGATTCGCTGCCGCTGGCCTTGTAGGCCTTTTCAAGCAGTGGCGCAGCAACTTCGCCAAGTTGCTTGACCGATTCGCTTATTGCATCCTGGTCGTCTCCTTTGGCTGCGCTCTTGACTGCCGCCAGAGCATTCTCGATCTTTTTCTTTTCTTCATCGGATAAATCCTTGCCGTGCTCATCGAGCTGCTTTTCGATCGAGTGATGCATCGCCTCGGCGGAGTTGCGCGCTGATGAAAGCTGGGCGAATTTGCGATCCTCCTCGGCGTGCTCTTCGGCATCCTTTACCATGCTTGCGATTTCCTCTTCCGACAGTCCTGAACTGGCGGTAATTTGAATCTTGGCATCCTTGCCGGTCTTCTTGTCGGCAGCGGTCACATGCAGGATGCCATTGGCATCGATGTCAAATGACACCTCGATCTGCGGTTCGCCCCTCCTTGCCGGCAGGATGCCGGTCAGGTTGAACATTCCCAGGCTCTTGTTGCCGCTTGCCAGTTCGCGTTCTCCTTGCAGGACATGGACGCTTACCGCCTGCTGGTTGTCGGAAGCGGTCGAGAACATCTTGGAGGCCTGGGTGGGGATTGTGGTGTTTTTCTCGATGAGTTTGGTCATTACCCCGCCCTCGGTCTCTATGCCCAGAGACAGGGGGGTTACATCAAGCAGCAGGACATCCTTGACATCGCCTTGCAGTACTGCCGCCTGAACGGCGGCACCGACTGCAACCGCCTCGTCCGGATTGACATCCTTGCGCGGCTCGATTCCGAAAACTTCCTGGACTTTCTGCTGGACATGAGGCATGCGGGTCATGCCGCCGACCAGAATTACGTCATCGACCTTGTCAATTTTCGCGTCCTTGAGAGCCGTCTTGCAGGGAGCGAAGGTTCGCTCGACCAGATTCTCAACGAGGCTTTCGAGTTTGGCTCGGGTCAACTTGACCGTCAGGTGCTTGGGGCCGCCGCTGTCGGCGGTGATATAGGGAAGGTTGATATCGGTCTGGGTGCTTGATGAAAGTTCGATCTTCGCCTTTTCTGCAGCTTCTTTCAATCGTTGCAGGGCGAGGATATCCTTGGTCAAATCGACTCCGTTTGATTGCCGGAATTCGTCGACCAGATAGTCGATGATTTTCTGGTCAAAATCTTCGCCGCCCAGAAAAGTGTCTCCGTTGGTTGCCAGGACCTCGAACTGGGTGTCTCCGTCCACGGAAACTATCTCGATGATCGATATGTCAAAGGTGCCGCCGCCCAGATCATAGACTGCGATCTTGCGGTCGGGTCCCTTTTTCTCCAGGCCGAAAGCCATTGCCGCGGCGGTCGGCTCATTGATTATGCGCTTGACCTCAAGCCCGGCGATCTTGCCAGCATCCTTGGTCGCCTGACGCTGCGAGTCGTTGAAGTAGGCTGGCACCGTTATTACCGCCTCGGATACCTTCTCGCCGCCAAGATAGTCCTCGGCGGCTGCCTTGAGCTTGCGCAGGATCAGCGACGATATTTCCGGCGGAGATATCTTCTTGCCGTTGGCCTCCACCCAGGCATCACCGTTTTTCGCCTCGATTATCGAGTAGGGAGCCAGTTCGCGCTCCTTCTTGACTTCGGCGTCATTGAAGCGGCGCCCGATCAGGCGCTTGATTGCGTACAGGGTGTTCTTGGGGTTGGTTACCGCCTGCCGCTTGGCTGCAATTCCGACCAGGGTCTGGCCGTCTTCGGTGTAGGCGACGACCGAAGGGGTGGTGCGCGCTCCTTCCGAATTTTCGATCACCTTGGGGCTGCCGGCTTCCAGAACACTCACGCAACAGTTGGTGGTGCCGAGATCGATTCCGATTGTCTTGCTCATTTTTGCGTCTCCTGTGTTTCTTCTTCGGCGGGTTCGGCCTTTGCCTCCTTGTCCTTTTCGGCAACAATTACCTTGGCAGCCCGAATCAGCCGCTGGTTCATCCGGTAGCCTTTTTGCACTGTGCGAATGATGCAGCCGGCAGCGATCTCACTGGACGGCTCAAGCATTATGGTCTGGTGCTGGTGCGGGTCCGGCTTGGTGCCGGCGTCCGGCTCGATTGTCTCGATGCCAAGCGATGTAAAAGTCGCCTGCAGGCCGTTTAGGGTAAGTGCCACCCCTTCAATGATCGCCTTGGCGTCGGTTTCAGCACGGGATGCAAGCGCTCGCTCCAGATTGTCGGCAACTTCCAGAAAATGGCGGACGAACTGCTCACTGGCGTGCATGACTGCCCGCTTGCTCTCTTCCTGGCCGCGCTTGACGGCATTTGCCATTTCGGCCTGGGTTCGCAGCAGCCGGTCCTGCAGTTGCGCATTTTGCGCAGCCAGGTCCTCACTGGAAGAATCGCTGCCTTGGTCGGCGCTGGCGTCCTCTGGGCCGGAAATGGTTGCATTTGCCTTGGATTCTTCCTCCGGCGGCGAGGCAGGAGCTTGCTTGGGATTGCTGTTTTCAGACATTGGTTGCCTCATTTAATTAGTTACGAATGTGGGAAAATCAAGCCATAACCCCGATTAATCGTCCTTTTTTTCAACAATCAGCCGGCAGAAGCGCCGCTTGCCCACTTGGGCGAGCGATGTGCTGCCGGAAGCCAGGCGCAGATCGGGGTCATTTATCCGCTTGCCATCGATTTTCACGCCGCCCTGGCCAATCAGCCGGCGAGCCTCGGATGAACTTTTTACCAGACCGGCCTCGCGCAAGGCGGCTGTGACCGGCAGGCCGTCTTCGTCGCTGAAGACGGTTTTTTCCGGAATTTCATCGGGGAGTTCGCGCCGCTGAAACTGGGCTGCAAACCGGGCTGCGGCCTGGTCGGCGGCACTCTTGTCGTGCAGTCGCTCGGCAAGTTCGTTGGCCAGCTCCATCTTGGCGTCGCGCGGATTGCCACCGGAATCGACCCGGTCGCGAATTGCTGATATCTCTTGTTCGGGGCGCAGGGACAGCAACTCGAAATAGCGCCACATCAGCTCATCGGAAATTGACATGAGTTTCCCGTAGATCTGTTCGGCCGGCTCGGCCAGACCTACATAGTTTCCGTACGACTTGGACATCTTGCGTACTCCGTCGAGGCCTTCGAGCAGGGGCGTGGTCAGTACTGCTTGCGGTCTTTGTCCGCGCTGGCGCTGCAAGTCGCGTCCAACCAGCAGGTTGAATTTCTGATCGGTTCCCCCCAGTTCAATGTCGCATTCGAGCATGCACGAGTCATATCCTTGCACCAGCGGATAAAGCAGTTCGTGCACCGATATTGGCTGGTTGCGTCCGAAGCGGGCGGCGAAGTCGTCGCGTTCAAGCAGGCGGGCGACAGTGTAGCTTTGCGCCAGGGAAACCATGTTCGCTGCAGTCATCTTGCCCATCCATTCGCTGTTGCGGCGCACTTCGGTAATATCCCGGTCAAGAATTTTGTATACCTGATCCGCGTATGATACCGAGTTGTCAAGAATCTGCTCGGCGTTCGCCAGCGGCCGGGCCTCGTTGCGGCCGGACGGATCGCCGATCAAAGCGGTGAAGTCGCCGATCAGGAAGATGATCTGGTGGCCAAGTTGCTGGAACTGACGCATCTTGGTCAACAGCACTGCATGGCCAAGATGCAAATCGGGTGCGGTCGGATCAAAACCGGCTTTCACGCGCAATTTCTTGCCCGCCGCCAGCCGTTCGGTCAAATCATCTTCCCCGATTATCTCGACTGCGCCGCGGCGCAGGATCGCAAGTTGTTCGGCGGCCGATTTCAATGTCCCACCTCCCAGTGCGGCTGGCGGCACATGCCGGCAGCCGCACAATTGCTGCAGGTCTTCTTGGCGCCGTTGGCACGCAGTTCCCGTCCCTGCTCGAAAATCTGTTGCATCTGCTCTTGCAGGCGGGCAAAGACCATTTCAGATAGTTCCGGGGCGGCCTTGTTCATGGTCAAATCCTCGACTCTGGCCCGACCAGCCTCGATGCGCACGATGCGCAAGAACGACAGATTAGGATCGGCTTTGGCCAGATAAGCATACAGCAACAGTTGCGGCTTTTCCCCGGTGATTACTTCCGGGCGGGTAATTACGCCGGTCTTGATGTCGCCTACCGCTTGTCTGCCGTGTTCGTCTTGGACAAGCAGATCCAGTTGTCCGGCAAGTTCGATATCCAAATCCGCATCCATTTTTCGGGCAAACTTTTCTTCGACTGCAATCGTCTGCCAGCCTCCGGCGCGGTGCTCGGCAAAATGGCGGCGGTACTTTTCCAGCAGTGGCTCCAGGCGCCAGGCCATCAACTGGCGCTCGGTTGTCGCCAGCGGCATATCGGCCAGCGTCTGAGCAAGCAGTGATTCCAGATCACTGTGTCCATCATTCTCGTGATATATCTTGAGGATTGCGTGGACGAGCTGACCGAAGCGGGCATTGTCAAACAGGGAGAACCGGTTTTCCTCATTTGCCTGCAGGAGTTTTTCAACGAAGAACTTGTACGGACAGGCCATGAGTGTATCGGCACCGCTGGGCGATATTTTTTTTGGCCTGATTGAAGCCGGGATGGTGACGCTGCGCTGGCCGGAAATGGCGCTTGCCAGCCGGGGGTGCTGCCAGGGCGGCGGGGTTGGCTGGCGCCGGTTTTTTTCCGAGACCAGCAACTCCAGATAAGGGCTCGGGCGGGAGCCGACACTGACGGCCAGACATTCCCGGTTGGCATGCGCGGCCAGCAGTGCTGCGTTGCGGCGGCGGACATCCTCGATGACATCATCGCGGGTGGGCAGCCCCAGTTCCTGGCGAACCGTTTCGTTGAACGCCAGACTCTCGGGAACGCCCGGCAGGGTTGTCGCATCGGCACCAAGCAGCAAGAGCGCGTCAAAAGGCTCATCTACCACCGGATTGGGAGGAATGATGCGCAGCGAACAGTTTGCCGGTTCGGCGGGAAGATGGAGCCGGGCGATGCTCTCGCGCAGCAGCCCGAGCATTTCAGCTCGGTTGAGAGTTCCAGTGAAGTCCTCGAACTCGACTGCCAGTTGATTTAGATAGCCGAGCAGTTGAGTTGCCGTATCATCGTTGGCAAAGATGCTCTCTAGCGGTGGCCGGCCGGCCATTTGCACGATCTGTTCGATCCAGTCGCATTTGCACGATCTGTTCGATCCAGTCGCTGGGTCTGGCGCTTGCCGGCCATTTTTTCAAATCCGCAGCCAGATCGACGAATTCACCACTGCGGTTGCGCTGCCAGTTGCGTACCGGAAATGCCCAGGGTTTGCCGGCATCGTGCAGGTGAATGCACAGAGCCTGCACCAGATTGTCGATTGTCTGGTTGCCGAGAGCTACTTGCTGCGTCGCGGCAAGCAGGCAGTTGCCCACTAGCAGGGCATCTGCAGCCCAGCCGGTCCTGTCTTCCAGACAGATGCCGGCGGCACTGCAGGCGGCGTTGAGCCGCCGGGTCAGAGCCCGGTCATAGGCGACGATGCCTATTTTTTCAAGGCCGCGCTCAAGCCAGTCGGTTATCTGGGCAAAGGCGCTTCGCGACGCATCCTCCAGAGTCTCGGCGGCGCAGACACTCAGGTTGGCCGCCAGCGGTGTATCCTGCAGGCTGCGCCGAAACCGCCCGAATTGTGACTGATCCTGCTGCCAGAGCTGCTCAAGGCGGCTGGCTGTCTCGTCAAGTTCAATCTCGATCAGCGATGCCGGCTGACTCCACTTGCCGATAAATTCGCCAAACAGCGGTGGCGGCTTTTGAAAGCAAATGTACGCCAGCGGCTGACTGGCGCGCTCAGCCATTTCCAGCAGTTGGGTTCGCCGCTGCCGCTGGCCGGCGGATGCCTTGTCTTGCCAGAGCAGTCCGAGAAAATCCAGTTCGGCTGCATAGGCTGCATGCGAGTCGTTTTCATTGATTTTTGCAAATGGGTCGTCGCAGTCCAGATAGTTTTCCATGTCGGCCAGGGTTCTGGCCAGAATACTGGCCGATTTCAGACCGCCCAGACTGCTTTTCTGCCCGGCCAGAAAGCAGTGAATATCGGCCTGCATGCGGGTGACCTTGGCCTGGCGCGTCTGCCTTGAGGTGGTCAATGATCCGGCAACCGGTGCGAGAGTCGCGCAAGAAACCGACAGGGTAGCCGCTTGGGCAAGTTCATCCGGATTGAGCCAGCGCGCTCGCTGGCCGCAGCCGCGCTCGCGTAGCCGCTGCAGCAACTGGGTGCCGTGATAGGTATAGTCGGCAACGATCAGGGGAGCGCGGGCATCTGCAAGCATGAGCGCCGCCTTTTCGGCAACGTCCGCGGCCGTCGCCCGGGCTGACTGCAGCCGGGGCAAGTCCTATTCCTTCAGTTCGCCGAGCTTGTCCGGCTTGCCGGCCCAGTCGTCGGCATCGGGAGGCGCGCTCTTGCGCTCGAGGATCACCGGCCAGGTCTTGGCCAGCCGGCTGTTGATCTCCAGATAGCGTGCCTGGTCAGCGGGCAGATCGTCTTCTGCATAGATTGCATCGACCGGGCATTCGGGTACGCACAGCGAGCAGTCGATGCATTCTTCCGGATTTATCACCAGCATGTTGGGGCCTTCGTGGAAGCAGTCAACCGGACACACTTCCACGCAGTCGGTGTACTTGCACCGGATGCACTGTTCCCCGACTACATATGTCATGGACGTAATTTTACCGGCAGGACAACGCTAGCCACCGATGGCGGAGGTTTCGGCGGCAATCCACTCGTGCAGCGCATCAACCGTCTCCCGAATCCGATCGCGCTGCGGCTGTTGCTGCTTGCCGATTGACACGGTAATGCGGCCGGGCTGCTTGCGCCAGGAGCCGTTTATCCAGAAGCGGCCGCTGTCAAGCGCCACCGGCACAACCGGCACCCCCGCTTCGGCTGCCAGCTGGACGCCGCTGGCTGCAAACCGGGCTGTGCGCCCCGGTTCAATGCGGGAGCCTTCCGGATACACGCATACGCAAAATCCCTGGTCAAGACGTCTCTTGCCCTGATCGAGTACCGCCCGCAGCGCCTTTCTGGGGCTGCCGCGGTCGATGGTTATCGGACTCATCACCGCAAAGCCCCATCCGAAGCAGGGAATCATCAAAAGCTCCCGTTTGGCGACAAAAGATGTCGGAGGAAAGATGCAGGAAAAGGCGATTGTCTCCCAGGCCGACTGATGCTTGGAATATATTACATAGGGCGGTTCGGGCAGATTTTCCTTGCCCAGCACCCGGTGGGTCAGTCCGCAGCACAGCCGCAGTGC
>JAPORI010000141.1:0-16804 GCA_026710225.1 Betaproteobacteria bacterium | reverse complement strand
GTGCCCAGATAACGCTGCGGTTCCAGCAGGCCATTGCCCGCCAGCGAGTCTGGCGCGGCAGCAGCATGAGAAAAGGTGCGGTAAGCGAAAAGCCCACAGTCAGAATCGCCATTGCGGCGATAAACAGCGCCGAGCGAAAATTAACGAGCAACGGGTCTACCGGCGCTTGCCGGTTTCGGAAAGTATCGACTTTGCGTTCTTGACCGAAATGCCGCGCCAGTCATCCCCTTCGGCGCGCAGGGTGCGCTGCATTTTTTCCCAGTGTCGCTCATCGACCGCCTTGCCGTAGAACGGCTTTTGAGCTTCGCTCATGCTGCCCTGATCTTTGGGCGCGTACATCTTGAGTACTTCATCATTCTCGGCGTCAAAGAGGCGGCGCTGGAAATTCGAGAACTGGTCGTCAGCCAGATGCTTGTCGGATAGTTTCAGGCGAATGCGGGCGATGCCGATGATGTGCCGGGTGAAGGTCTCAAGCGACTTGGGGTCATCAATGCGGTAAATCAACTCGGCCAGTTCCGGATAGTATTCAATCACCAGTTCGCGGGCGATGTCATTGGTTATGGTCTTTTGTTCAAGATTGACCAGCCTTTTCACTTTTTGCTTGATTTCCAGACTCATGCCGTCATCATCATCGTCTGGGCCCTGCGTCTGTTCTTCGGGGGACACCATTGGCTTGGTGCTGGTTGCCTCCGCCGCCGGCGCTGCGTCGGCTCCTGCTGGGCTCGGACTGGCTTCGGGGGCTGCCTCGGTTTCAGTCTTTTTGGCGGCGGCCGGCCGTGCCGCTTTTGCCGGGGCCGGGGCGGCTTTTCGGACCGGAGTGCTCTTGCCGCTACCGGTAAAGGTCTTTATCGCACCGGCCAGAAAAATCAATCCCAGAACTGCCGTAGCCATCCAGTGGGCTATTTCAAAGTTTCCGAGCGCAAAAAGCGGTGTCTTGAGTGGCGAAGTGAACAACGCCAGAGTCACTCCTCCCAGCCCGATGCTGCCAAGCAGCAAGATAGCCGCTAGAATTGTTCTTACTGTGCGCATGAAATCAGGGAATTTGAATCAGGTGCCGAGATTGACGGGCGGATTGATAATCCACCTGACAATTATACATCGGCGATGAAGTCTGGAAAGACAAGACGGGTTCAGGAACCCGGTGTGACCCGACTGCCATTTGCCAGGGCAACGCCGCAGGAATCGGCTGCCGCAACCCGGGCTTCCTGCGCGCGCGCCTGCGCAACTGCCCGGCAGATTGCGGCCAACACCGGCGCGCCGGCCTGGGATGAGGTGATGGATTCGCTGGCCGAGCTCGACGAGAGCATCGATCGGCAATTCGGGCTTCTCCATCACATGCAGGCGGTTACCGGCGACAGTCGCTGGGCGAAAGCCTATGCAGAGGTTCTGCCCCGGGTGCAGGAAACCGCGTCAGTGCTCGGCCAGCACCGCGGCTTGCAGCAGCGGGTTGCGCAACTGGCAAAAGAGGATGCAAATGACCACTCGGCAGTGCGCCGGCGGATACTTGCCGAATCCTTGGCCGACTTCGAGCAGGCCGGAGTGAGTCTGCCGGCGGCGCAAAAAACCAGGCTTCGCTCACTGCGCAAGCGTGCCGCGCAGCTTGCCGAGCGCTTCGAGCGCAACCTGCGCACCGCAACCGCGGTTGGTCATGTTGATATTGATGACGAGAAAGCGCTTGCCGATATGCCTGATGATCTGCGTGCCGCGCATTGCAAGCCCGGTGGCGGCTGGCGCTTTCCGCTGCTTGATCCGTCCTATGTTGCGCTGATGCGCCACTGCTCGGATCGGCGCGCCCGCCGGCAGATGCTCATGCTGCGCAACGCCCGCTGCAGCAGCCTGGGTCCGAAGGGCCGCGACAACACCGGCATCATCCGGCAACTGGTTGGGCTGCGTGCCGAGCAGGCGCAACTGCTCGGCCACCCAAGTTATGCGCAGATGGTGCTTGATAGGCGGATGGCCGGCAACCCGCAGGCGGTGCTGAAACTGGCCGATCGGATCGGGCGCCCAGCCCGGCAGGCAGCTCGTCGCGAATTGCGGATGCTGGCCGGCTTTGCCGCCCGCGAATACGGGATTGCCGATCTGGCTGCCTGGGACCTGTCGTTCGTTTCCGAACGACTGCGCGAGCGCGAGTTTGGGATTGCCGAGGCGCGTATTCGCGAGCACTTCGGCCAACAAGAGGTGATCGCCGGTCTGTTTGCCTGCATCAGGAGACTGTTTGGCGTGCGATTCGAGCCGACATCAGCGCCGGTCTGGCATCCGGATGTGCAGGTCTTCCGTCTGGTCAACCGCAATCGCCGCGAGATTGGCCTGCTGTATGCGGATTTCGCGGCCCGGCCCGGCAAGTCCGGCGGCGCTTGGGCACACGACATTCAAACCGGCTGCCTGCTTGCCGGAAAGCAGCAGTTGCCGGTTGCGCTGATTTGCTGCAATTTCTCGGCCGCCGGCGCTGCTGGCAGGCAGCCGCGGCTCAACTGGGACGAGGTCGTCACCCTCTATCACGAGATGGGGCACGCTCTGCATCACCTGCTTTCCGAGCAGGATGACTATCAGGTGGCGGGGATGAATATGGTCGAGTGGGATGCGATCGAGTTGCCCAGCCAGTTCATGGAGAACTTCGCCTGGCGGCCGGAAGTGATCCGGGAAATGTCCCGGCACGAGCAAACCGGCCAGCCGCTGCCGGCCGGGCTGCTCAGGCGGCTGGTCGGCGGCCGCACTTTCCTGGCCGGGATGCGTACTCTCCGCCAGTTGGGTTTTCTGGTCTACGACCTCAGGCTGCATGACCATCCCCGGGGAGCCGATCCGCTTGCGCTATGGCGGCAAGTGCAGCGCGAATATACGGTCGGGCCGACGCTGCGCGGCGATCGCACTCCCTGCAGTTTCGGGCATATCTTCGCCGGCGGCTATGCCGCCGGCTACTACAGTTATCTGTGGGCGGAAGTGCTCGCCGCCGACGCCTACGCCTTGTTTGCCAGAGCCGGCAAGCGGTTGGCTGCACCCGGCAAGCGGTTTCGCAGCGAGATTCTGGCCCGCGGCGGATCGCGCCCGGCTATCGATAACTTTTGCGCCCTGCGCCAGCGGCCGCCGACGGTCGATGCTCTGCTCAGGCAGTTTCGTTTCCGGTGAAGATCGCGACCTGGAATGTCAATTCGCTGCGCAAGCGCAGCGAGGCGGTTGCCGCATTCATCGAGAGCGAGCGTCCGGATGTCCTGTGCCTGCAAGAGACCAAGGTATCTGACCCGGATTTCCCGGCCGGCCTGTTTCGCGAGTGCGCAATGCAGGTGGTCTGGCATGGCCAGAAAAGCTACAACGGCGTTGCGATTGCCACATCCAGCGATCTGGCCGATGTCGAGCGGTCGCTGCCGGAGATGAATGAGGAGGGTCAGGCCCGGCTGATCGCCGCGACTGTCGATGGCGTTCGAATTGTCTGCGCATACGTTCCCAACGGCGGTGATCCGGTCAAATACAAATACAAGCTTGCCTGGCTTGATCATTTCGCCGTATTCCTGGCCCGGCAGCGGCAGCGCTTCGGGCGGGTGGTCGCGGCCGGCGACTACAACGTTGCACCGGCGGATGCGGATGTCTACGATATCGAGCACTGGGGGCGCAACTCGGTGGCAGTGCGCCCGCCGGAACGACAGGCCTGGCAGCGCCTGCTTGCCGCCGGCTATGAGGATGCCCAGGCGCAAGTCGGTGCCCCACCCCAGTTCACCTGGTGGGACTACCGCAACAGCGCCTTTGCCAGCAACCGCGGCCTGCGCATCGATCACTTGCTGCTCGCCGGAGTCGCCTGCGCTGGCCTGCAAGTTGCCCGCGATGTGCGCGGTGCGCCAGAGCCGTCGGACCATGCGCCGGTTGTATGCCAGTTGGCGGCCGCCGGTGATTAGAGTAGCATATACAGCCTGATGGTGGGCCCCCCGGATGGTTTTCCGGGAACCTGGTCAGGTCTGAGAGGAAGCAGCCATAACCGATTTGAGCCAGTTCGGGATTCCGGCCCACCGCTTTTTTTTCTTCTCCGCTTCTAGCCCAGCGCCCAGCCCGTAGCATCGATCATGTTTCCTGACGTCGAAGAGAGCCGCACCGGCATGGCCATGGCCCGCCGCTGGCGGCCGACGAAGTTCGCTGATGTGATCGGCCAGGAGCACGCAGTCGAGGTGCTGACCAGTTCCCTGCAAAGCGGCCGGCTGCATCACGCCTATCTGTTTACCGGCACCCGCGGGGTTGGCAAGACCACTTTGGCCAGGATTCTGGCCAAGGCCTTCAACTGCACCAGCGCGGCGGCACCGGTTCCTGAACCGTGTTGCGAATGTTCAACTTGTCGCGACATCGCTGCCAACAGCTGCCCGGACGTCATCGAACTTGACGCCGCCTCGCACACTCAGGTAGACAGCATGCGCGAACTCATCGAAGGTGCCCAGCATGCGCCGGCTTCCAGCCGCTTTCGGGTCTACATCATTGATGAGGTGCACATGCTTTCCAAGCACGCGTTCAATGCAATGCTCAAGACTCTCGAGGAGCCGCCCGATCACGCCAAGTTCATTCTGGCCACCACCGATCCGCAGATGGTGCCGGCGACCGTCCTTTCCCGCTGCCTGCGCTTTGCCCTGCAAAGGCTGGAGCCGCAACTCATTGGCGAGCAGTTGACGCGCATCGCCGCCGCCGAGGGCATCAAGCACGATGATGCAGCCCTGGCTGCGATAGCTGGTGCCGCCGACGGCAGCATGCGCGATGCCCTGTCGATCTTTGATGAGTTGGCCGGTGCCGGCGCGCCGCTGGACGAGGCACGGGTGCGCAAGAGCATCGGTGCCCTGGCGGCTGGTCAAGGGCGCGATCTGCTGGCAGCGGTGGCCGGTTTTGATGCTGCCGCAGTGCGCGCCGCCTGCGAGCAGATGTATTTGCAGGCGGTATCGTTTGACAAGGCGCTGGCCGAATTAGCCGGTCTCTTGCATCGGGCATCGTTGGCCAAGCTTGATGAGGGCTACGAGGACGATCAGGCCCGGGAGGTAGCAGGATTATTTTCAGCCGTAGTGCTGCAGGCTTTGTACGAAATAGCGGTGCAGGGTCGGCAGAACCTGCAGTGGGCACCAGACAATCGCACCGGCTTCGAGATGCTGCTGCTGCGCATGCTGGTGGTGGTCAAGCACGGCAGCCAGACACCGGTCGTTGCCGAATCTTCCCCGCCGGCGGCCAAAACACCAACTCCAGCTCCGGCCACTGCAGCCAGCCCGAACGGACCAGCGGCTGCCCGGCAAATGCCGGCCGATGCCGAGCAGTGGGCGCAATTTGCCGAGGAGCACCTGCCCAGCGGTTCTGGAGGCGCTCTGGCTTCCCATTGCGTGTTCGCTGGATGGGATGGAAAATTGCTGCGTCTGAAACTCATGCCGGGGAAAGATCATCTGCGCAAGCCGCCGCCCCAAGCCGATTTGTGTGATCAGTTGCAAAAGGTGCTGGGAATTGCTGTTGAACTCGAGATTGGTGTTGCCAGCGAAGATGAAGTAACCGCCACCGCCGCCCACCGGGCCGATGTCAGGCAACAGCAGCAACAGCAGCAGGTCAAGGAGAAGGTCGAGGGCACCTTCGTATGCAGGCAGCTCAAGAAGAAGTTCTCGGACGCCAAACTGGTAAGGGCAAGCCGCAAAACTGCGGTCTGAAAGCATCGGCTGGTAGCGGCTGGGCTTGAAGAATTCCCCCGTTATGCGTATTAGAATGCCGCTTTAAAATTGCGTTTTGTGTTTACATCTGCAACCCGAATAAAGTGCCATTCACGGTCAAGGGCGCTTGTGCTTTCCCGGTTGATGGGAGTTTGTTGCCTGCTTGGCTTCGGCAATGCCGCCGCCGATACCAACAACTGTGTTTATTGGGACAGCGATGAGTGCAGGTCAATCATGTTCTTGGCAGTTGCATTAGGAGATGCTGAGGTTATTGATGAACTCGAGGCGGCCGGCGTGGAAGAACTGGACTTCTCGTCATTGCTGCATGCCTATTTTTTGCGCTTGATTAATTGGCTGTAAGGGTTGGGGTTGCGACATGAGCAAGGTCTATGGAAATTCTTTGCCCGCCCTGAGGCGGTTTTTTGCCATTAGCGGACTGCAATCAGTTTGTTCTGAGCAAAAGTTCCGTTGGTCATGCCGCCGCTGTCTTGAACATTTTGACGATGTGGCTGGCGGTTATGATCGTTGTTCTTGCCGGACGCTATTTTTTCGGGTCGCCATTTCTTGGCTGGCAAGAGGAAATCGCTTTCCAGTCCCTGTTGTTGCTGCTGCTTGTCGGCTATAGAGCCAGATTGTATTCAGTCAACCATCAGTTGATGATGCGGATGTGGCTGTATCCAATTATAAATTCAGCGGTTTTGTTTGTCCTTTTCGCAGAGATGACGGAAGAATACTAAGTGCCATTTTATTTGTCATATCTGTTGGTTTTTTTGCCTTGCGTATTTTTTGCCGGGCATGGTTTTTTAAATCAACGCTTGAACTGGCTCTACCCCATATTCATGGTGCGCAACTCTTCAAGCGCCCGCCGGAAGACCGGGTCGTTTTCAGGATCCGGCAGGAAAGGGGTGGCGCTGGCTTCGCCCAGAGCCGGGGTTGCCTCTTCGCGGGCCTGGTCGATCTGCTCTTGGGAAAGTTCCTCGCGCTCGACCTCGATGTCCGGGGTGATGCCGGTGCCTTCAATGCTGCGCCCGGAAGGCGTGTAGTAGCGGGCTGCGGTGAGTTTGAGCGCCGAACCCTCTTCAGTCGAGCGCAGGTAGATGATCTTTTGCACCGAAGCTTTGCCGAAAGTGGTTTCGCCGATTATCGAGGCGCGTTCGTGATCCTGCATCGCACCGGCGACTATTTCAGACGCCGATGCCGAGCCGCGATCGGTGAGCACCACCATGTTAACCCGGCGGATGCTGTCGATGTAGCGCGGGGCCGGGCAGCGGGTCAGATCGGAGGGGTGCTCGGTAGTCTGGGTGCGTCCCCGGTCAGCCACGACCAGCAGATCGCGGGGCAGGAACATTGACGACACGCAGATGCTGGTGGACAGATCGCCGCCGGGGTTGCTGCGCAAATCCAGAATCAGTCCGTCCAAGTTCCCGTCGTTTTGCTCGTAAAGTTCGTCAAGATGCTCGGCCAGTTCCGAGGCGGTGCGGCTGGCGCGCAGGAACTGGTTGATGCGCACATAGCCGAAGCCTTCACCGGCATCGGCTGAGCGTACCGACGGGGCGTTGATGCGCGCCCGCTCAAGCACGAACTGTAATTGATTGACTACCTTGTCAACCGCCCGCATCACGTCCAGGGTTACCGGCGTGCCGACTATGCCGCGCATTCGACCGGATGCATCGGCGACTTCCATTTCCGAAGTTGATGCCCCGTCGATCGCAACGATGAAGTCGCCGGCGATCATTCCGGCTGCCGACGCCGGTGAGTCATCGATTGGGGAGATTACCCGAATCGCTCCCTGGCCGGGACCGATGTAAAGGCCAACGCCGCCGTAGCGTCCGTCGATCGAACTGTTGAAGGATTCCAGATCGTCGCCATGCAGGTAGACCGAATGCTGGTCCAGTCCGCGCACCAGGCCGCGAATGGCGTTGCGCATCAAATCGGCGGCTGCAACATCATCAACATAGTTGCTTCTGATGATCGAATAGGCTTCGCTGAATTCGCGCATTACCTCGGTCGGCAGCGGTTCGTTGGCGTCCTGCCCGGCGGCGCTGGCCAAGGCGGCTGCCAGCAGCAGAGCCGGCCGGGCAATCAGGCGATTGACGATCATGGCGCTAGTGCAGCGGTGAGGGCTGGGCGGCGAAGTAGGCGGCCATGTTCTCCAGATCCTCGCGGCTGAGCGCAGTGACCTGAGCACTCATCACCTGATTGCTGCGGCTGCCGTTTTGATAGGCAATCAGCGAGCGCAGCAGGTAGTCTTCGTGTTGGCCGGCGATGATCGGGTAGTTGAGGATCGGCTTGCCGCCGCCTTCGCCGTGGCACGCGACGCAGGCGCTGACTATGGTTGCGCCGATATCAGGATCGCCGCCGGCGAAAGTCGCCGGAGTGCTGGCGAGCGCGCAAAGGATGATGGCAAGCCTTTTCATTTTTGCAGCGAACTGTAGTAGGCGGCCAGATCGGCGATGTCCTCGTCGGTGAGCGGGGCGACTATTGCAGTCATGGTCATGATTGGATCCAGATCGTGCCGTGCCGGGTCGTCGTCGGAGTCGACAAAGCGGGTGCCGTTCTTGTATTCGTTGAGAGCATAGATGATGTATTCGGCGCTCTGGCCGCGGATGCGGGGAATCCGGTAGACTTGCGGGAACGCCACCTGGAAGTTGGCAAGGTTGTGGCAACCCTGGCAGATATGCGCCTTGCGCTGGCCGGCTTCCGGATCGCCGGCTGCGGCTGCGCCTGACAGCGCAGCAACCGATGCTGCCGTCGCCAGCAGGGCAAGGAAGAAATTCTTGATCGTCATTTTTTGGGCAGAATTGCCGATTCTATGCCTGAAGCGGTGCCAGCGGGTTGATTGCGCATCCGCAATCGGCTTGAGCGCCCACCGGGCGGGGATTGACAGGTGGCTGGGCGGCGGAGATCAATGCCCTAATCAGGCTGATTCAGCGGCGGCGGCGGCGATGTTGCCAGCCAGGAAATCCCGGATGTCGGCGATCTCGTCCGGGCAGATTGCGTGTCCCATCGGATAGTTGCGTAGCCGGACCGGATGGCCGCGCTTTTCCAGCAGCCGGGCGCTTTCGGCCGCCGCCGCCGGTTCCATGATCACATCGTCGTCGCCGGTGGCGATGAAGATCGGTGTTGTCTGGCTGGCTGCCGGCGCTTGTGTCAACAGCGTTTCGGCCAGCGGCAGGTAGCAGGACAGGGCAACGATCGCACCGAGCCGGCGCGTCCGGCTGAGGCCGGCGGCCAGCGAGATTACCCCGCCCTGGGAGAAGCCGGCCAGCACGATCCGCTCAGCGGCGATACCTGCTTGCTCTTGCTCGTCGATCAGGGCGTTGATCCGATCGGCGCTGGTGCGGATTCCGTCCGCGTCCTCCCAGTCGCGCAATCGGGCGGTGCGGATGTCGTACCAGGCCCGCATTCGCATGCCGTCGTTGATGGTTACCGGCTGGAGCGGTGCCTCCGGAAACAGCCACTTGGCACTGGCTTCATTCCAGATGTTGCCGGCCAATGGTTGCAGGTCGGAACCGTCCGCACCCAGACCGTGCAGGACGATTGCTGCTGCATTGGCCGGCTCGCGCCGGACGGGAAGTTCGATCATGGGGCGGTGATGCTGTCGATAGCAAGATTCTCCCCGATCAGCGAGTGCAGCAGTTGCCAGTCGAATGCGGCCCCCGGATCGGTCTTGCGATCCGGGGCGATGTCGCTGTGGCCGGTCAGGAAGGCAAGTTTCGAGTAGCGCTTTACCAGCGCGCCAAGCAGATCGGCAAGAGCTTGATACTGGATCGGTTCGTAGGGGGTGTGATCGTCGCCTTCAAGTTCAATGCCGATCGAAAAGTCGTTGCACTCGTGGCGACCTTTCCAGCAGGAGCGCCCGGCGTGCCAGGCCCGATCGTTGCAGGACACGAACTGAATGGTCGCACCGGTGCGCCTGATCAGGAAGTGGGCCGAGACCCGCAATTGGGCAAGTTGCGGGTCTTCGCTTTTATTGGTGAACAGTCGCTCGATTGCATCGCCGCCGAATTCTCCCGGCGGCAGCGAAATCCCGTGCACCACCGCCAGTTCGATTGCGCAGCCGTCCGGCCGGTGATCAAAATTGGGCGAGCGGATTTGGGTCAGGCCGTTTGCCCAGCCGTTGGCATCAATTGCGCTGTTCATGCCGATTCCTGGCTGCGGCCAGATCTTCGGGGGTGTCTATCCCGGCAGTGAATTCGGATACTAGCAGCACCCGAATCCGCTGGCCGGCGGCCAGCCAGCGCAACTGTTCGAGGCGCTCGCTTTTCTCCAGTTTCGCCGCCGGCAGTGCGGTCAGTTTTGCCAGCAGTTGCCGGGATGCAAAGGCATAGATGCCGATGTGGGCGAGCGCCTCGTCGCTGCCGTGCGGAATCGGTGCCCGGGAGAAATAGAGGGCGTTGCTGTCGTCATCGATTACCATCCGCACTGTCGAGGCATCGGCAATCGTCTGCGCGGCAAGCGCGGCGGCTGCGGTTGCGCAGCCGCCATCTTCGGCGGCCAGCCTGGCGGTCGCGGCGATAGTGTCCGGGTCGATGAACGGTTCATCGCCTTGCAGGTTGACTATCGGTCCTTCCAGTTCCAGTTGCGCAGCAGCCTGGGCAACCCGTTCGCTGCCGCAACTGCACTCGCCGGTGCGCACCGCCTCGAAGCCGGCCGCGGTGGCCGCCGCGGCAATCTGATCGTCGTCTACCGCTGCAACCACCCGGGCGGCGCCGGCTTGGCGGGCGCGTTCGAGAACATGCACGATAAGCGGCCGGCCGCCGATGTCGGCCAGCGGCTTGGCCGGCAGTCTTGCTGCCCCCAACCGCGCCGGTACTATCACCGAAAAATCCAAGTTCAGGACTCCGGCTCTGCCTCAGCCAGCGATCGGGCCTCGTCGGCGATCATGACCGGCACACCCTTTTCATTGATCGGATATGCGAGTTGGCAATGGTTGCACAGCAATTCCTGATTGGCGCGATCGTATTTCAGGGCGCCCTTGCATTCGGGACAGACCAGAATTTCGAGCAACTTGCGGTCGATTGGCATGGGCGAGATTTTCCGCTATTTGCTCTGGCGTTTGGTGCCAGAGCGGATGCATTCTGTGACCATGTCGAGCAGCCGGTCGGGAAGAGTCGGCTTGAGGCGCAGGCTGTAGAGTGGCACCGGCAACTGGAAGCCAGCGCACTTGGGTGCGTCCTTGGCGGTCATCAGCACTGCCTCGGCCTCCGGATTGCATGCCAGCAATCTTTCCAGATCGGCTTGGCAGAAACGATGGTGATCCGGGAAGCCTTGGTTTGCCAGCGGCTTTATTCCCAGACTGGCCAGAGTTGCAAAGAAGTTCTCCGGCCGGGCGATGCCGGCCAGGGCGACGGTGCGTTTTGTTGCGAGTTGGTCGGCGGTAAAAGTTCGGCCGTCGGCCAGATCGGCAAAGCCGTCATCAGTCAGGATTAACTGGTGCTCACTTTCCGATTGGGGTTCTCCGTCGCTGCGCACGATTGCATCGCACAGTTGCAGCCGGCTGATCGGCTCACGCAGCGGCCCGGCCGGCAGCGGCCAGCCGTTGCCCAGCGCGCTGCGGCTGATGCAGGCTATTTCAAAGTCGCGCTCCATGCGGTAGTGCTGCAGGCCGTCGTCGCTGATGATTGCGTCGAGTTGGAAGTTTTCCAGCAACAGTTCGGCGGCCGTCGGTCGCCGCTTTGCGATGCTTACCGGAGCGAGATTGGCTTGCGCGTGCATCAGCGCCTCGTCGCCGCATTTTTGCGGATCCGAGTTGGCATCGACCAGCAGCGGGCCTGAGTGCCGGCCGCGATAGCCGCGGGCGATTATCCCGGCCTTGATGCCTCGCTCGTTGAGGCCTGTGACCAGTGCCTGAACGGTGGGCGACTTGCCGCCGCCGCCGGCGGTTATCCCGCCAACCACGATTACCGGCACTGCAACTTGGTGGCTGGCAAGCAGCTGGTGCCGGTAGAGGGCGCGCCGACCGGCGGCGGCGCTGGCAAAAAGCGCCGCCGCCGGCAGCAGGGAACAACTTACAATGTTGCGTCTGCGCCACAAGTTCGCAATGGACGGCATGGTTGCAATTTTCCGATAAAAGGGACAGCCAATGGCAGAAAACGGGATCATTCCGACAGTGATGTGCGGTGGCAGCGGATCAAGGCTGTGGCCGTTGTCGCGTGCCCAGTTGCCCAAACCGTTTGTCGAACTTCCCGCCGGCGGCACCCTCTTGCAGCAGACTTTTGCCGGCCTGGCCGGTCTGGCACCGGAGAAAGTGATTGCAATTTGCGCTGCCGAGCATCAGGCAAACGTGCGCGCCATTTTCCGGCTCAGCGGCCTTGCCGCCGAACTGGTCGTGATTGCCGAGCCGCTGGCGCGCAACACGGCTCCGGCGGCGGCGGTGGCGGCGCGCTTTGCGCTCGAGCGCTTCGGAGCCGATGCGACCCTGGCGCTGCTTCCGGCTGATCATGTGGTGAAAGACAGGCCCGAGTTCTGCCGGGCACTGGTACGCGCTGCGGCCGCCGCCGGCAGCCAGCGCCTGGCGGTTCTGGGAATCAGGCCCGATAGTCCTTCCGATCAGTATGGCTACATAAAAGCCGGGACAAAAGGCTCCGAAGAATGGTGTGAGGTGGCATCCTTCATCGAGAAACCGGATTTGCAAAACGCACAAAAGATGATTGCTGCCGGCGGCCACTACTGGAACGCCGGTGTCTTTGTGGCTCGTGCTGATGTGCTTAGTCAGGAATTTGTCGCACATGCGCCGCCAATTGCCGACATTGCAGCCGCCCTGGAAGTTCCGGTCAGCGGAGACTGGTCGCCGGATGCAAAATCCTATGCCGCTTTCCCGAATATTTCGATTGACTATGCAGTTGCAGAAAAGACTACCCGGGCTGCCCTGGTGGCGGATGTCGATGCTGGCTGGAGCGATGTCGGTGACTGGCACTCATTTGCCCAGTTGATTCCGAACGCCGGCGGCAGCAATCGGGCTACCACCGGCAGCAGCCAGTTCGTCTCCTGCACCAACTGCGCGAGTTTTTCAACTACCGATCGGACCATCGCAGTAATCGGGCTGGAAAAGGCGGTTGTGGTTGATACCGCCGATGCTCTACTGGTGCTGGGGCCACAAGCTGCTGCGCAAGCCGGCGCCATCTACCGGCAACTGGTTGATGCCGGTGATTTGGCCGCCCTGTCGCCACCGTACGAGCAGCGTCCCTGGGGACGCTACTGGGTGCTAGCCTCCGGACCCGGCTTCAAGCTCAAGCGGGTGGAGGTCAATCCCGGGGCACGGTTGTCTCTGCAGTCGCATGATCGGCGCAGTGAGCACTGGACTGTTGTTACCGGAACGATGAGTGCAACAGTTGGCGACAAGATGTTTGATATGAAAGTCGAGGAGTCCTGCCATGTCCCTCGCCAGAGCAAGCATCGGCTGGCCAACTGCACCGACAAGCCGGCGGCGGTGATTGAGTTGCAGTTAGGTGACTATCTGGGCGAGGACGACATCAGGCGCTACGAGGACGACTATCAGCGCCCCTGAAATCGCGCTGCTCTTGCCCATTTGTGCTATTTGGTTTTCGCCTTGCCGAACGCCTGCAACAGGATGAGCTGTTCGCCGGATGGCTGGTGAGCGAAGAAAAAATCGGAGTCGTAGATGTGATAGCGCAATTCCGGTCTTGAGTATGCGAAGTGATAGACGAACGGAAAGGTCTTTATGATTCGGTATCCCATGTCGATCACTTCGGGAATGTACTTGCGGTAGATTACTATGTAGCTTGCCTTGTACAGGTTCTTGCCTTTTGGATAGATTGGCCGGCCGGACACGAAGGTCGGACCTCTAGGATTGACCTCCGGGTCCAGGCGCAGGAAGTGCGCCAGATCACTGACCTTGGCCAGAGTGCGGAAATTCCTGCTGTAGCGATCGATCTGGCAGCAGATCAGGATCTTGTCGCTCAACTGCCAGACGACCGGCGGGTATTCAAGCTTGCCGCCGGTGTGGATCGCCAGAGTGTCGCCTTCTTTCAGCGGCAGTTCATCGATCGCCTCGGCCACTGCGCGCACCACATCGGCTTGTGGCGTGACCAGTTCCCGGACATAAAGGTAAAGGTCGGGCAGCGGCCTGTCGTAGAAGTCGTGCCGGCTTACCGGTTGGGAGACATAGTCGGTGGTTATGGTGAAAAACGTGATTAGCACAGCCAGCACCTTGCTCAACTTGTTCAGGCTCGGGTAGGGGATGATTTCGTACACCCACTTGGGAATTTGCTTTTTGTTGGCCCGGCAGAAGTTGAAGATGAAATCGATCATCAGCGCTCCCGGTATTGCGAAAAACGGCATCAGGAAATGCCGGTAGCGGATGTCGATTCCGGCTGCTGCGATCGGCGATTCGAAGCTGACCAGTACCAAGATGACCATGAAGCTCAGGCACAGCGCCAGATGCCTGACCAGCGCCGGCCACGGGCCGCGGTCAGTCTTCGACTTGTTTTGGTACATTACCCAGATTTGGCGGCCGGCTACCGCCAGCGCCAGAACTCCCAGCGGCCAGGGCAGGGTGTCAAGTTCGCTGCTGGCGCCGAGACTGTGGAGCATCAGCAGCAACTTGCGGGGCACCCAACTGTAGTTGTACAAGAACGCAGTGTACTTGTCGGCAAAGCCGGCGACGCCGCTGGCAAAGAAGTTGTAGCAGCAGATCGCCAGCCACAGGGCGCCAGCTCCTACCAGTATTGCCCAGCGTCGCTTGTTCAGGTTGCGCCAGTTTTCCGCCAGCACGATCAGGCCGCAGGCGAGCACCCACAGCGCCCCGAAGTACAGGGTGATGAATGAGATGACCCCGGCGAGCACCGAGCCGGCCAGCCAGGCGTGGCCGCCGCGGCTTTGCTGCATCCAGCTGCGCAGACTGAAATAGAAGCACAGGTTGGCCAGCATGAAGATGCTGTAATAGTTGGCCTGGCGCATGAACAGCAGGAAAGCCGGCTGCAGCGCCACCAGCGCAAAGGCGATCAGCGACACATAGGGACGCTTTGGCAACTCCCGCCGCAGCACTGCTGCGAAAACCGCCAGGGTTACCAGTGCGAGCAGGCAGTTGAGCAGCCGGTAGCTCCAGTCGTGCACCCCGAAAATAGCCATTGCGATCGCCGCCAGGGTATAGGGCACCGGCGGATAGAAGAAACTCAGATCATCGGTTATATAGTGGCCGTTGCGGTAGCCCATCATGTTTCTTCCGTCCCAGACCGATGCATGACCGGTCTCGAGCAGCTGCTTGCCCAGAAACATCATGGTCGCTTCGTCGTTCCACGGCAGCGGGTAGGACAGGTTGAGCGTCAGCAGGATTGCCGACAGCAATCCGACGCCGACAAACATCAGCCATTGGTTGCGGCTCCATCCGGCAACTTCAGTCGGGATGCTCGCCGCCGCTTTGTTCATGATCGGGTCAGCTCCGCCGGCCGGCTGCCGGCGGCTGGCTCGCCATTTTGAATGCTGATTCTGGACACGGGGGCTTATTTTAAGTAGAATTGGCAATCTGGACAGTTGAAGGAGTATTTTTGCCACCCGCTGCAATGAGCGCAGTCGCTCACGAGGTGCTTGCCGTGTGCATCGGCCAGCCGACCCGGATTGAGCAGCTTGCCGAGGACAGCGGGATTTTCAAAAAGCCGGTGACCGGAGCGGTTGCGCTCGGGCCGGCCGGTTTTGCCGGCGACGCGGTCTGCGATCTGGAGAACCACGGCGGTGCCATGAAGGCGGTCTATGCAATGGGTACCGATGACTATGCCTACTGGCAGGAAACCCTGGGCCGGGAGTTGGCTGTCGGGACTTTCGGGGAAAACCTGCTGCTGGCCGGTATCGACAGTGGCCGGATGCGCTGCGGTGATCGGCTGCTTTTTCCTGATGCGCAAATAGTCGTTACCCAGCCGCGCATCCCTTGTGCCAAACTCGCAGTGCGCATGAACGACAAGTTCTTTGCAAAACAGTTCATGCAAAGCGAGCATCCGGGCTTTTACTGTCGGGTTGCCAGACCGGGCAGCATTGCCGCCGGGCAAAGCGCCGAAATCGTTGCTGCTGCCTCAGGCAGCCCGACCATCGCCAGAATGTTTGCTCAACGCCGCGGCGAGGGCTGATCGCCTGTATTGCACTAGTCAAAGCGGCTATCGTGCAGCGTCCAGTATATCTGGGTGTTCTTCAGGTGCGGATTGTGCTTTATGTAGTCAAAGGGGGTCTTGCCGCTGCCGTCGGTCAGTTTTGGATTGGCGCCGGCATCGAGCAGTGCCTTGATCATGGCCGGATCGGATGCATTTGCCGCCGCCGCATGCAGCGGCGTGAACAGACTCTCAGCCATGCTGTTGATGAACGCGTCGGCTTCTAGCAGCAAGCCAATAACTGCCGGCTGCGAATTGTGAGCCGCCGCCCAGTGTAGCGGCGTGTGGCCATTTTTGTCGCGGATGTCGATGTTGGCGCCGGCATCGAGCAGCAGACCAATAACTTCCAATTGCGAATTGTGTCCGGCTGCCCAGTGCAGCGGTGCGCTTTCATCTTCGGCCCGGCTGTTGATTTCAGCACCGGCGGAGAGCATATCTGCAAGTACTTGCGGCTGCCGGTTGTATCCGGCCGCCCAGTGCAGCGGTGTATATCCTTTCTCGGAGCGGCTGTTGATTTCGGCGCCGGCTTCCAGCAGCAAGGCAAGAACTTCCGGCTGCTGATTGTTGCGCGCCGCCCAGTGCAGCGGTGTTGAGCCGCCAGCGGTACGGCTGTCCACTTCGGCGCCGGCGGCGAGCAGGTCGGCTATGATCGCCGGCGACGAGTTGCGGGCTGCCCAGTGCAGCGGCGTGAAGCCGGCTTGGTCTGGGTGGTTGACATCAGCGCCGGATTCGATTAGCATTGCCACTGTCTCTGGCGATTTGCCGTGCATCAGGGCATGATGCAGGGGCGTGAAACCGGCTTCGTCAGTCTGGTTAATATCTGTTGCACCTTTGATGCAATCCTCAATATGGATCTTGCTTGCCTGTACGAAGAACTCCCTTGCATGCAAGTCGCAGTCGTTGGCCGCCGAACTGCTGCTGGCCAGCAGCATAGTGCCGGTGGCAACGATTATCCAGATTGGACTGTTCCGGATGGCTGCCTTTCGATAAAGATATTTGCTGTCCCCCTTCACCTTGCCGGGAGACATCATTTTCTCATGTAGTCAATCGGTATTC
>JAPORI010000165.1 GCA_026710225.1 Betaproteobacteria bacterium | reverse complement strand
TATTTCCATTGAATAGGGCTTGACCATGTTGAATACATAGCGATTGACTATTCTCGAAAAAATCGATCCGAAGATCAGAATCGCCAAGGCAACCAGAATGTTGGGCAGGTAGATAACAAAGCGCTCGAAGAGTTCGTAGATGATTTGCAAGCGCAGCAGATCGGCAATGGTGGTAACCATCAGCAGGATTACCAGCCAGTAGACGGTGGTGCTGATTATGTTCGACAGCGACAGGTTGTATTCACTGTTGTCGAATATGCTTTCCAGGCCGGTGCGCTTGACCAGCGCGTCGAAATTGAGCAAAACCAGCAACTTGTTGACGCCGACCTTGGCGATCTTGGCACCGATCAGGCCGGCGACCAGCACTACTGCGGTGGACAGCACATTGGGCAGGAAGCCAACCACCGTGCTTGAAAAGGAGGTCAGCGCCGCCAGCATTACCGCCTGAATGTTGTCAATCTGCTCGGTCATTGGTGTGGGTGGGAAACAGGGCCTGCCGCAAGACAGGCTAATTGGGAGATTCTACCAGTTCCGGCTCAGGCCAGCAGCGAGCGGGCACAGTGCAGATAGGTCGCCGCCAGAGCGCCCAGATCGGCGATTTTGACATGCTCGTCAACCTTGTGCATCGATTCCCCGACGCAGCCGAACTCGACCATCTCATCGCAGATGCGGCGCAGGAACTGGCCGTCCGAAGCCCCGCCGCCGGCTGAAAGCGCCGGTGTGCAACCGTGCAGGCTCTCGCACGCCTTGGTCAGCACCTTTACCAGCCGGCCATCCCGCTCCCCCAGATAGGGCTGTGAATAAGTGCGCCAGCTGCAGCTGCACTGGCAGTCGAAAGTGGCAAGGCTCTCCTCCACCCAACTCATCAGATCAGCGCCGCGATCGGCGATCGAATTGCGAATCCCCAGCCGGGCGCGGGCGATACGCGGCACGACATTGCTCGCCCCGGCATCGGCGGCAACGCTGACAAAGGTCAGATGGGTGGGCTCCAGCCCTTCCGGGGCGCTGAATTCCCTTTTCTTTAGCAGGCAGATTGCCGCCGCCAGCGCCTCGATCGGGTTTTTGATCCGGGCCGGATAGGCGATGTGTCCCTGCACACCGGTGAATTCGATTTGGGCAACCAGCGATCCGCGCCGGCCGATGCGGATAGTGTCACCGATTTGTCTTGCACAACTGGGTTCGCCGATTATCCCGTAAGCAAAGCGGCTGCCGCGCCCGGCCAGAGTCTCAACGATGTGCCGAGTGCCGGAAACCGCCTCGCCCTCCTCGTCACTGGTGAGCATCAGCGCCAGTGATCCGGATTCGGGATTGCGAGCATAGGCACAGGCGGCAGCAATCATGCAGGCGACTCCCGCCTTCATGTCGCAGGCACCGCGCCCGTAAAGATTGCCATCGCGCTCGGTAGCGACAAACGGTGGACTGCTCCAGGCTGCATCGTCACCCGGCGGCACGACATCAACATGCCCGGAAAAAACCAGCGCCGGCTGTTGACTTGGATTCAGCTGCGCATACAAATTGGCCACGCCGCGGCAATCAAGCCGCTCGCAGGCAAAGCCGGCCGCCTGCAGATGCTGGCTGGCAAGATCAAGTGCACCGCCGTCTTTGGGAGTTACCGAACGACAGCCGATAAGTTTTTCAAGCAGTTCGCGAGCCGGGACAGCGAGTTGGGCGCTATCGTCACTCATCTTTCCCGGCTTGCCGCTGATCGCGCAATCGAGACAGTTGCAGGCGCAAGGCGTTGAGTTTGATGAAGCCGCCGGCATCGTTTTGATCATAGGCACCCGAATCATCCTCGAAAGTCGACAGCCGACTGCTGTAGAGCGAATCATCCGAAGCGCGGGAAAGGATGGTGATCGAACCTTTATACAAACGCACCGTTACCTTGCCATTGACGAAAAGCTGCGATTGATCAAACAACTTTTGCAGCAGTTCCCGTTCCGGCGAGAACCACAAGCCGTTGTAGACCAGGGTTGCGTAGCGCGGCATGAGGTCCTCGCGCAGTCTGATTACCTCCCGATCCAAAGTCAGCGACTCCAAGGCGCGCCGAGCCGCCAGCAGCACCGTGCCGCCAGGTGTTTCGTAGCAGCCGCGCGACTTCATCCCGACAAAGCGGCTCTCGACCAGATCAACCCGGCCGATGCCGTGCCGGCCGGCGATTTCATTGAGTTTGGCCAGCAACTCGGCGGCACCGGCGCGCTCACCGGCAATGGCAATCAGATCGCCGCCGGCAAACTCCAGGGCAAGTTCCTCGGGCTGATCGGGCGCGGCAGTGGCATCGACGGTGCGCAGCCACATCGAATTCGCCGGTGCAACCGCCGGGTCCTCGAGTTCACCGCCTTCGTAGGAGATGTGCAGCAGGTTTGCATCCATGCTGTAGGGCGCGCTGCCATCTGCACGGGCGGGCGGCATTGGCACTCCGTGTTCACGCCCGAATTCGAGCAGTCGGGCACGCGAATTGAGATCCCATTCGCGCCAGGGCGCGATGATGCGCAACTGCGGTGCCAGGGATCGATAGGCGAGTTCGAAGCGCACCTGGTCGTTGCCCTTGCCGGTCGCTCCGTGCGCCAGAGCATCAGCCCGGCAGCGGGCGGCGGCCTCGACCTGGGCGGCGGCAATCAGTGGCCGGGCAATGCTGGTGCCAAGCAGGTAGCCACCCTCGTAGAGGGCGTTGGCCCTGAACATCGGCCAGACATACTCGGCGGCAAAGCGTTCGCGCAAATCTTCGACGATCACCTCGCTGGCACCAAGTTGCTCGGCGCGCTCTTTGGCTGGCTGCAACTCCTCGCCCTGACCGACATCGGCAATGAACGCGACCACTTGGCTGGCGTATTCGACCTGCAGCCACTTGAGAATCACCGAAGTGTCAAGGCCGCCGGAAAAAGCGAGCACTATCCGCTGCACCGAATCGCCGGCACTCATCTAATCAGCATCTCAAGCAGTGCTTTCTGGGTGTGCAGTCGGTTTTCCGCTTCCCGCCACACCGCCGAAGCCGGCGAGTCGATTACCTCGGCAGTTACCTCTTCGCCGCGATGGGCGGGCAGGCAGTGCATGAAGATCGCCTCCGGGGCGGCTTTCGCCATCAGCCGGGCATCAACCTGATAGGCAGCCAGATCACGCTGGCGCTGCTGCTTTTGATCCTCGTCACCCATGCTCGCCCAGACATCGGTCAGCACGCAGTCGGCACCGGCAACCGCCTCCTGCGGATCATCAACCACCTTTACCGCATCACCGCCGAAATCAAGCACATCGGCACTGGGCCGGTAGCCTTGCGGGGCGGCTATCCGCAACTTGAAGCCAAGCAATGTCTGCGCATCCTTGATTGATGCGGCGGCATTGCTTG
>JAPORI010000242.1 GCA_026710225.1 Betaproteobacteria bacterium | reverse complement strand
AGAGGGCTTTCATTGACATCTATGATTCCATCGCCATTACTTTCTTTTACGCCTTTCAGGTGGAAATTTGCCCGGTCCCAGTCGCCAGGAATGGCGCCGTACCTGTCAACGAAAGAGAACCACGCTATCTTGAGCGCACTCTGCCGGTCGGCAATTGCCCGAACTTTGGCGGTGTCAATCAACTCCTGCCCCTTGAGGATGCCTCCGAGCAACAATCCGATAATCACCAAGACGATCGCTATCTCAACCAGCGTGAAACCACGACCTTGTTTTGTGCTTGCTTTCATTTTTCTATTTCCTTCCTTGTAATAGGGGATAAGTCGCCGGCTGGCAACACTGCCATTCTAGCACAACTTTTCCTCGATTTCCAAATACCATAACTATCCGGTGTCTGGGATGGGACAAAAAGTTGTCACATATTTGACCTGACCGCCATTGCAATTTGCCGTAAAATACCGATTTTCCGTCATAAATTGAATTTGCGGGCAACATGGGAATCTATGATTGCCATGAACTCGTCGGCGATCCGGCTACCCTTGAGAGCGGCGATCCGGCGACCGTCCTCATAGACTAGGGCGACCGGATCCTCGCCGCTGCCGGGCAGGCTGATGCCGATATCGGCGTGGCGGCTCTCGCCCGGACCGTTGACTATGCAGCCCATTACCGCCACCTTCAGGCGCTCGGCACCCGGATGGCGGCTGCGCCACAAGCGCATCCGCTCATCAAGCCGGTCCTGGATGTCGGCAGCCAGTTCCCGGAAATAGGAACTGGTGGTGCGGCCGCAGCCGGGGCAGGCCACTACCGCCGGGGTGCGAAAGCGCAACTCCAGCGACTGCAGGATGCTCCAGGCGATCCTCACCTCCTCCCTGCGGTCGGCGCCCGGGCGGGGGGTAAGGGAAACCCTGATCGTGTCGCCGATGCCCTCAGCCAGCAAGATGGCCAGGGCGGCGGCCGAGGCAACCGTCCCCTGCCGCCCCATGCCGGCTTCGGTCAGACCCAGATGCAGCGCCCAGTCGCCGGCGGCCGCCAGTTGCCGGTAGGCCCGGCAAAGCAGCGGTAGCCGGCTCACCTTGGCCGAGAGCACCATTCTTTCCCGAGCCAGCCCCAGCCGCTCGGCGGCCTGCGCCGAGTCCAGACAGGACTTGACCAGGGCATCGACGGCCACATCGTCGGCACCGGCCGGCTGGGCAAGCCGGGCATTGGCATCCATGGCCGCCGCCATTTCCTGTTCATCGAGGCTGCCCCAGTTGGCGCCTATGCGCACCGCCTTGCCGCGCTCGATGGCGATCTCAATCATCTGGGCGAAGTGGGCAAAGCGCTTGTCGCCGCGCCCGACATTGCCCGGGTTGATCCGGTACTTGGCCAGGGCCTGGGCGCAGCCGGCATGTCTGCTCAGCAACTTGTGGCCGTTATAGTGAAAGTCACCCACCAGCGGCACCGCGCAGTCCATCGCATCGAGCCGGTCGCGCACCCGGGCGGCCGCGTCGGCGGCGGACGGGGTGTGAATGGTGATGCGCACCAGTTCGGCGCCGGCTTCGGCAAGTTCCCGGCACTGGATGGCGGTGGCAACATCGTCGTCCGGGTCGGTGTCAGTCATCGCCTGCACCACCACCGGCGCATCGCCGCCGACCGGCACTGCACCGATTAGAACCTGCCGGCTGGAACGCCGGTTGGTCAGGGAGTAAGGGTGCTCCTGCGTTGCCGGCGGCAAGTCATCACGAGCGGGTGCATCCATGCAGCCGGCGAGCCGGCACCGCTTCTAGGAGGCTGGGAAGAAAAACCCTATCTCGCGCTCGGCGGCTTCCGGTGAATCGGAGCCATGGACCGCGTTGCGCTCGATGCTTTCGGCAAAATCGGCGCGAATCGTGCCCGGATCCGCCTTGGCCGGGTCAGTGGCACCCATCAACTGCCGGTTGTGGGCGATAGCATCCTCGCCAGAGAGCACCATGATCATCGAGGGGCCGGAAGTCATGAATTCGATCAAGGATGCAAAAAACGGCCGCTCGGCGTGCTCGGCGTAGAACTTCTCGGCCATTGGCCGGTCCATATAGACCAGACGCGCCTGAACGATCCGCAGCCCCCCCTCTTCGAGGCGGGCGAGAATCTTGCCGATGTTCGATTTGCCGACCGCATCAGGCTTGACGATCGACAGGGTTTTTTGTTCAGCCATGTAACTTAAATACGCTTGGGAGTTCCTCTTTCGCCTCCAACTGGCATCTGCCGGCCAGCCGCTGGAGATTCTAGCACCGGCCGGCCAGCACTCCGGCCAGCAACTCCAGCCCCTCTTGCAGGATTGGCTCCTCTATGTTCAGTGCCGGCAGCACCCTGAGCACATTGTCGCCGGCCGGCGCCGTCAGCACTCCGGCAGCCGCTGCCCGCAAAAAGGCATCCTTGGCACTCAGCGCATCCGGATCCAGGCGCATCCCCAGCATCAGGCCGCAGCCGCGCAGTTCAAGCACCGGCGAGCCGGCATCATCAACCAGTTGCGCCAGCCGTGCCCGGACTGCCTGACCCTTGCGCACCACCTCGGCGAGAAAATCCCGGCTCTCCAAAGATTCCAAAACCGCGTTCACCGCCGCCAGCGCCAGCAGATTGCCGCCGAAGGTGGTGCCGTGATCGCCGGGGGAGAAAACCGTTGCGGCCCGCGCACCGGCGAGCATCGCACCAACCGGCAGGCCGCCGCCCAGGCCCTTGGCCGTAGTTACAATGTCCGGGACAACTGCCAGTTGCTGGTAATGAAAGAAACTGCCGGTGCGCCCGCAGCCGGTCTGGATCTCATCAAAGATCAGCAGCGCATCGTGCCGGTCACAAAGCCGGCGGGCCTGCTCGATTAGAGCCGGCTCGACCCGCTTGATGCCTCCTTCACCCAGGATCGGCTCGATGATCAGCGCGCCCAGCCGCTCATCGCACTCCTGCTCAAGCCGCGCCGCATCATTGAGCGGCACATGGACGAAGCCCTCCGGCAATGGCCCGAAGCCTTGCCGAACCCGCTCCTGACCGGTTGCAGCCAGAGCAAAGCCGACCCGGCCGTGAAAACTGCCCTGAAACGAAACCACCCGGTACTTGGCCGGGTCGATGGCGGTGCCGCGCCTTCTTGCGCACTTGATGGCGCATTCATTGGCCTCGGCACCGGAATTGGCAAAAAAGAGCCGCTCCATCCCGGCGATCGCCAGCAGCCGCTCGGCGGTGCGAGCCGCCAGATCGGTGCGAAACAGGTTTGAAACATGCACCAGCCGGCCGGCCTGCTCGGCCAGCGCCTCGCCAATTTGGCCCGAGGCGTGTCCAAGCAGGTTTACCGCGATGCCACCGGCCAGATCTATATACCGGCTCCCCTGGACATCAAACAG
>JAPORI010000257.1 GCA_026710225.1 Betaproteobacteria bacterium | reverse complement strand
TCCTGGCAGGAAATGCAGCAACTGCTGGAAATGTTTCCTGAAAAAATTTCTTTCGAGTTGGCTGAAATCATTGGTTGCATTGAAGGCGGCATCATCTGGTTTCACTTCCCTGCTGCTACAGTTGCACAGTATCTGGCTACAACTGAGAAAGGCCAAAATGCGTCTGTCCTGTCTGCCCTGATAGATCAAGCCCATGCAAAAGCGATGGAAAAGCGGATCTGGCTTTCGCTCGGCACCAGCAGCAAAAAGGATGGAACCATAAATGCCGATTTGCACAGATTCAAGTCAATGTTTGGCGGCGGTGCAGTTGTCCACAGCATATATCAGATGCATCTTTGAACAAATTCATCAATTTTTCGAGTTGCCAAGCACCTTACTTTGCCAGCATAAACACCTTGTCTCTTCTGTTGATTGGCTGTAAAATATTTCAAATCTTGCGGCAAATATTACTCGCGCACTTTCCAGAATTTACGGCTAAGGCCTTCCCGGATATCCATTTTTGCAGGCTGAACAATGCAATTAGCAGCCAAGTTTCCGGCAATTAATGCGCCTGCTCCGACAGTGCAGTCGCGCCCTAACTCTACCGAGTCTGCTATTGTTGAATTAACGCCGAGAAAACAATAGTCACCTATTTTGCAATAGCCCGATATAACAATATGAGAGGAAATGAATACATGCTTGCCGATCTCGGTTTCATGGCCAATATGATTGCCGCTCCACAAGATTGTATCATCCCCTATTGAACAACCGTATTGAACAACATTATTTTCGAAGATGAACACGTTTTCGCCTATTTTTGCATGCTTGTCTAAATATGCATGCGGGCTCACATAACTGGCAAAGTTATATCCTTTGCTTTTTGCCATTTCAAAAAGACGAGCCCGATCCCGGTTTAGCCGCGAACTAGCAATGGCAATAAACATCTCATGTTCCCGAGCAGGGAATTTATCTTCTACGGATTCGAAAGCAACAATCGGCAAGCCAAGCATATCCGTCTTGTTGATAAACCTGCTTTCGACTGCGAATCCCACAACTTGCCGATCGGCATCTTTGAAATAAGTGCCAAAAAGTTCGGCAGTTTTGCCTGCGCCTACAATGACCAGTTTCTTTGCCATCAACAGTATCTTGCGCAGGTTGCAACAGAAAAAAACAGCATGTTCACAATTCTATCATAATCCGATCAGCAAAAGATATATCCGTCTGGCTCCAAACTATTCTCACTATGTGCATCTATCTACTTTCCTTGTTTTGGCCGGGAAATGGCCACAATGGCTCCTTGACCAGATTGAATAGCCCGACTAACTGCCGGATGCAAAAAGCCACTAGCGGGACAATTCCTCAATTGTGCCTTCCTGATCGGAAAGCACAATCGTGTCCGCCAGCCGGGTTGCACATATCCCGCAGTCCACCACCCCGGCTAAAGCACATATTTCGGCCTCGCAGCCGGCTGCATCCTTCAAGTCAAGATCATGCACATCAAGAATCGGATTCCCCGAGTCGGTCACAAAACCCTCCCGCCAGACGGGCCGGCCACCCAGCCCGACTAATTTACGCGCAATCAGGCTGCGTGCCTGAGGTAGAACCTCGACCGGCACCGGGAACTTGCAGTGCATGTCAACCATCTTGCTTTGATCGACGACGACCACAAATCGGGCAGCGGCGGCAGCGAGAATCTTCTCGATGCTGTGAGCACCCCCTCCCCCCTTGATCAAGGTGAAGCGGCGCGTACATTCATCGGCGCCATCCACATACACATCCAGCGGCCCGACTTCATTGAGTTCGGAAACCTTGTATCCGGCCTGCTCGAGCCTTATGGTGCTGCGCCGGGAACTTGAAACCAGTTTCGCCGGCTCAATCCGGGCGCTAGCCAGCGCATCAATGAACGCCTCGGCAGTGCTGCCGGTGCCGACACCCAGAACGCAGCCGTCGGAAACGAATTTCAGCGCAGCTCGGGCAACGGCCTTTTTCTGTTCATCCTGATTCATAAACAAGTCCTTGGCGACAGATTATAAGAGGCTCATTCTCAGCTTGACCGGCAGCAACAATCTCCAACGGTGCGACAATAGTGCCCCGGCGTGCTAGAATAGATATTGCTCCTGAAAGTTCTGCTCGCTTATTCAGGCGGCGTATTTCCAGTTGACGTGGGAAAAGCCGGGTGCGAATTGCCTCAGTAAAAGCAGCCGGACAATCCGGTGATGGCAGACTGAAGCGGCTGAGCAACAAGGGTCTATCACAACCAAGACATTGAAATGAAAGCGGAAAAAATAGTAAACGAATCCCTGACCAGCGCGATCTACGATCTGGCGATTGAAACCGAGTTGGCCAAGGCACCTCGTTTGTCCCGAGCGCTGAAATGCCCCATTTTGCTCAAGCGCGAGGATCAGCAGCCGGTGTTTTCGTTCAAAATCAGGGGCGCCTACCACAAGATGCTCAAGCTCGATGCCGAGCAGCGCAAGCGGGGCGTCGTGGCTGCGTCAGCCGGCAATCACGCCCAGGGAGTGGCAATCAGCGCCAACAAGCTGGGGATTCCGGCTCATATCTTCATGCCCCAGACCGTCCAGCAACTGAAAGTCGAGGCAGTGCAAAGTTATGGCGCCATAACCTACCTGAAGTGCCCAGAACTGGACTTGGCGGTGCAACAGGCGATGGAATTCGCCAAGAAAAAAAAGATGCCGTTTTTCCACCCCTTTGACGACTATGACGTAATCGCCGGCCAGGGCACCATGGGAGCCGAACTGCTCAGGCAGATATCGGATCCGATCGAGGCGGTATTCATCTGCACCGGCGGCGGCGGCCTGCTTGCCGGCGTCGCCACCGTAATCAAGTCGCTGCGCCCCAAAACAAAGGTCTACGGGGTCGAACCTCACGATGCGGCAAGCATGGCCGCCGCCCTGCGCGCCGGCCGGCCGGTGCTGCTTCCCTATGTGGGACGCTTCGCCGAGACCGTGGCGGTGCGCAAGGTCGGCAGCAAGACCTTCGGACTGTGCAAGCAGTTCGTTGACGGGGTGATTGAGGTCGATACCGCATCGATCTGCTCGGCGATCAAGGACATCTACGAGGATACCCGCACGATCATCGAGCCTTCCGGCGCCCTCGGGGTAGCCGCCGCACGCAAGTACGTCGAAAGCGGACAGAGCAAGGGCGGCGCCTTGGTCTGCGTGCTCTCCGGTGCAAACATGAATTTCGACATGCTGCGCCACATAGTCGAACGGGCAACTTCCGGTTCGCGGGGGGAAATGATTCTCGGTGCGACCATCCCGGAAAAGCCGCGCAGTTTCCTGCGCTTTTGCAACCTGCTCGGCAAGCGCTCGGTAACTGAATTCAACTACCGCTACGCTGGCGATTCTGATGCGCATGTATTTGCCGGCATCGAACTTTCT
>JAPORI010000232.1 GCA_026710225.1 Betaproteobacteria bacterium | reverse complement strand
GGCGATACACCGGCAGTTGCATCGTGTCGGTCGCGTAGCGGCGGGCGGCTTCGGTGGTGCAGGTGATCAGAATCGGCAGTTGCGGATGGGAGCGGCACAACTGATCGAGAAGCACTTCTCCGGCTCGCAACTCCCCGACCGAAACTGCGTGCAGCCACAGCGGCGGGGTTGGCCAGGCCGGCGGCTCGGTTGCACCGAGCGCTTCGGAAAAACTTAGCGAACCGGTGCCCAAGCGCGCCAGACGCCGGGTGCCAGCGCCTGCCAGATAGACGGTCAGGGCGCCGGCGTAGAGGATGCGCCGCGCCAGATTCATGGCGTTTCCCGGTGGGCCTAGCCGGGCTTGCGCATTATGCCCTCGATTTCCACCAGCGCGTCCTTGGGCAGGCCGGCGACGGCGATCGTGGCACGGGCCGGATAGGGTTCGTCAAGGTATTCGGCGGCGATCTCGTTGAGCTTGGGGAAGTCGGCCAGATCGGTGACGTAAACCGTGATCTTGATCAAATCTGCAAGGCTGCCGCCGGCCGCCTTGCAGACCGCCGCCAGATTGTCGAACACCCTTCGCACTTGGGCATCAAAGCCTTCAACCAGTTGCATGGTTTTCGGATCAAGGGGAATCTGGCCGGACACGAATACCAGATCGCCGGATGCGATTGCGACGCTGTAGGGGCCGATTGCGGCCGGAGCCCCGGTCGGGGCGCTGATTGCTTTCTTGCTCATGATGCTGTTGCAGGGAAGATTGAGTATAGCGGATTGCCAGATATAGACAAAAGGAACTTATGCATCCGGAAAATCAGGGTGCGGTCAATGCCGGAATAGATTTTCATTGCTGTTCAACGTAATAAAGGTCACCTCCCACCAGTTCGCATGTGTATGTGCCCGGCTTGGGGTTCAGGGCATTGACTAGCGAGTGTGGGTAGGGGAAGAATTGTATGTGCAAGTCGGGGGTGTGGCGATAGGGTCTCTGGCATGGAACCACTATGATTAGGCGTTCGCGACATACTCGCCGTAGTTGCCCGAGTGCTATATTTATTTTGCGAACATGCTCGAGAGTGTGAGTTGTTATGACAACATCGAATTCATTGTCCGAGAAGGGCAGGTCTTCCATGTTTGCCTGCTTGAAGGTTATATCAAGGTTCTTTGCGCGCATATCTTCATGTAAAACGATATCGGTAGCGCTTACCTTGTTGTTTTTGGCCAATTTTTTTGCCAGCCAACCGGATCCGCAGCCGACTTCAAGAACTGTTTTGTCGGTCACTTCGTCGATTATCCGGCGAGTGCATTTGTGATTCAGGTCAGTTATTCGGCCCTTAAATCTTCTATAGGCCTCTGCAAATTCATCTTCTGTCATGCCGTTGATGTTTGCCTTGAAGTTTTTGCAAATTTTATAGTTGTTCTTGCCCAGCGCGAGGCGCAGCAACGGCAGATAGAACCAGCGGCTGTCGCGGATTATTGGAGGAGTGAAGTCATCCAATACCCTGTTCAAAACAGTTGTGATGTTTCTGTTCATTTGCTTCCGGAAGTCGGGTCGGCTATTCTTGTGGCCAGATGCCATCGCCGTGCACATAACTGTCAAACAGTTCCGGCAGGTTTTCACTGTCGTATTCTTCGCGATCGCCGTCGATGGTGTACGGCATCTCCTTGAGGCGAATCACTCGCCGGCCTTTCGTGAGTCGTTCGAGAATCATGCGGTCAAACCATTCGCAGCGCACATCGTCGCCCGGATGGTCGCGGCATATCTTCGGCCGGTGCTTGTAAACTGTGCAGGAGCGCTTGACCTTGTCAAGAAAGATGCACGACTTGCCACCGATGCGGCGATCGGCGGTCTGGCGCATGATCCGGATCTTCTTGCCTTCGAACTTCTCCCGCTCGCTGTAGTTGTCCTTGAATTCGGCAACCGTAATTTTCAAGGCGCTCGCCAGCCTTTTGCAGTCCTTGCCGGTAAGCTCAATGATCGGATAACTGCAGCAGTATGCCTGACAGGAAGAGCAGTCGTAATGTTTCTGGCTCATCTTTCGCAAAAACGGTAAACTATTAGGTTTTGAAAACAGGGAAACTGTCAATGACTTGTCAGGAATTGTTCCTGTCTTGCCAAATGCCATTCTACGCCATCGCACCCGGATGCTGCCCGGTACGGGGCGGCTCTTGCATAAAGCCGGGCGGATATGCTAGAATATCGCTCAGACGTGGTCGGGTTGGGCGCTAGCGCCGATGACTGCCTCGGAAAGGATGCAACCCTCCGGGCACTGGCCGGCTAAAGTCGGTGTTGGCTGCAAGGTCAGGTAGCCGCCGGGTTTTGCTCTTCGTTTTCCAGAGGTTGCGGTGTGTGCCGCCTGTTCTACAGTCTGTCCGCCATTTGTCGAGTTGAGTTGGTTTCAGTCTCGTCAGGGCGGCAGTTTCCTGAAACTGGCAAGGTTTTTTTTGCATTCGTGCCGCCTGTTTTTAGCAAAGGCGGCTTGCAAGCAAGAGTTTTTGTTTTTGATCTTTTTCCTGCAGAGAGATTTGATATGAGTGATTCAGCAGTGGCGCAGGCAAGCGCCGACAATTTCGAGCAACTGGTCGTCCAGGCCAGCAGCAGCAAACCGGTGCTGGTTGATTTCTGGGCACCGTGGTGCGGTCCTTGCAAGGCGGTTGCTCCGCTGCTTGAGGAGCTTGCTGCCGAGTATGGCGACCGGATTGCGGTGGTCAAGGTCAATGTCGATGACAATCAGGACGCGGCCGGCAAGTACGGAGTAAGTGCGATCCCGACTCTGGCCATCTTCAAGGACGGTGCGGTAACCGACACCAGAATCGGTGCCCAGCCCAAGGCCAAGATCGCCGAATTCATAGACAGCGCCCTCGGCTAGGGGTAGCGGGCAGCCAGCAGGAGAACGGACATGACAGCCGACGACAACGATTCCAATCTTCCTCCGACCGAGGCCTATGCCGCCGACATGCCGCCGAGCAAGGGCCGGCGCCGACCGGGGCCGCGCAAGCAAAACCAGCGCACCCGGCGGCGGGTGCGCCGTCCCGCCAACGGTCTGCCTTCGGGTGTGCCCGACCTGGCCGGCCAGCGGGATTTGCCCGAACCCACCGGCGATGTTGTTGAACTGGCCGAGTTGCGCAGCAAGTCCACCGACCAGTTGCTCGCCCAGGCTCAGGAACTGGGGGTCGAGAACGCCGGCCAGATGCACAAGATCGAGATGCTGTTTCAGGTGGCCAAGAAGCTGATGGAAAACGGCACCGCCGTGCGCGGACGCGGCTGTCTGGAGATCGTCAACAATCACGGCTTCCTGCGCTATCCGGAAAATTCCTATGCGGCCGGATCCGGCGACATCTATCTGGGCAGCCAGCGGATGCGCCAGGACTCGCTGCGCAGCGGCGACGAGGTAAGCGGTCTGCTGGCGCCGCCGCGCGATCAGGAC
>JAPORI010000214.1 GCA_026710225.1 Betaproteobacteria bacterium | reverse complement strand
CGGCGAGACTCAGGCTCTGGTGGTGTGCACGCTCGGCAGCCCCCGCGATGAGCAGCGCATTGACGCCCTGTCCGGAGAATACTACGACCGCTTCCTGCTGCACTACAACATGCCGCCCTACGCCACCGGCGAAACCGGCCGGATGATGTCGCCGAAGCGGCGGGAAATCGGCCACGGCCGCCTGGCGAAACGGGCGCTGCAGGCGGTGGTGCCCGATCTCGAGGAGTTCGGCTACTCGATCCGGGTGGTATCGGAAATCACCGAATCGAACGGGTCAAGTTCAATGGCCTCGGTGTGCGGCGGATCGCTGGCGATGATGGACGCCGGCCTCGAGCTTGCCGCGCCGGTGGCCGGCATCGCAATGGGGCTGATTCAAGGCGAGAGCGATCACGTCATTTTGTCCGACATCCTCGGCGACGAGGACCATCTCGGCGACATGGACTTTAAAGTCGCCGGATCCGAGCGCGGCATCACCGCCTTGCAGATGGACATCAAGATCGACAATGTAAAGCGCTCGGTGCTCGAGCAGGCTCTTGAGCAGGCCCGAGCCGGCCGGCTGCACATCCTTGCCGAAATGAACAAGGAACTTGCCAAGCCGCGCGAGAACCTGTCGGCATTCGCGCCAAGGGTAATCAAGATCAAGATCAATGTCGACAAGATCCGCAACGTGATTGGCAAGGGCGGTGCGACCATCAAGAACCTCACCGAAACCACCGCCACCAAGATCGATGTCAACGACGACGGCGTGATCACGATCGCCGGCCCCAGCGGCGAGCACTGCGAAAACGCCAGGACCCGCATCGAGCAGTTGACCAAGGAACTGGAAGTCGGTGAAATCTACGAGGGCAAGGTAATCAAGATTCTCGAGTTCGGAGCGATCGTAAGCCTGATGCCCGGCAGCGACGGCCTGCTGCACATCTCCCAGATCTCGCACGAGCGGGTCGAGAATGTCAGCGACCGCCTTGAAGAAGGCCAGCAGGTCAAGGTCAAGGTGATCAAGACCGACGACCGCGGCCGGGTGCGCTTGTCGATGAAGGGAATTGACGACGACGAAGCCGGCGCCAAGCCGGCCGATGACAGCCAGCCGGCAGCCGACTAGCCGCCAGCAGCCGCGCCAACCGGCTGCAACTTAAAATGGGGAAATGAACAACCGGCCGACATAGCAGGCTGCATAAACGCCCATGGAAGAGGATCTGACCCTGTTCATCCTGCTATTCGTGCTGTTCGGCGGTACGCTGCTGTCGCTGCTGCTGCTGCACCGTCTGCGGCTGCCGGCCCTGGTCGGCTATGTGGCAACCGGGGTGCTGATCGGACCGGGCGGATTCAACCTGCTCAGCGGCACCAGCGACACGGTGGTCAACGCCATTGCCGAACTAGGGGTGATGTCGCTGATGTTCTTCATCGGCCTGAAGTTCTCCTTTAGCAAGCTGCGCTCACTGCGCCGGCATGTGCTGCGCTTCGGGACCAGCCAGGTGGCATTGTGTCTGGCGATTCCGTTTGCGCTCTACTACTTCCTGATCGCCGAGGACTGGTATGCAGCCCTGACCATCGGGGCGCTGGTGGCGATGTCTTCCACCGCGATAGTCTCGGAGCTGCTCATCAGCCGCAGCGAGGTCGGCACCCCGCACGGCTCGCGCTCGATTGCGGTGCTGCTCTTCCAGGATATTGCGGTAATCCCGTTAATCATCATCCTGAGCGCCAGTGGCGAGGAGTTCACCCTCGCCAGCGCCACGGCAACCGCCGGCTGGATCGTTGCGGTGCTGTTTGGACTGCTCTATGTAGCACCGCGGCTGCTGCCCCGCTTCGTCTCGCATGTTGCCGCGACCCAGTCCAACGAGATGCTCACCATCGCCATCCTCACTCTGGTAACCGGCCTGGCTCTAATCACCCACTTTGCCGGCCTGTCGCTTATTCTGGGCGCCTTCATAGCCGGGATGCTGCTGGCCGAATCGACCCTGCGCTACCGGATCGAGGAGTTGACCAAGCCGTTCAAGGAGCTGCTGATGGGCTTCTTCTTCATCAGCATCGGGATGCTCATCGAGGTGGACATCATCTACCAGAACATCGGCTACATCCTGGCCGGAACCCTAGCCCTGCTTGCCTTCAAGCCGCTGATGGTCTATCTGGGTGCGAAAGTGTCCGGCACCAAGCACCTTACCGCAGTACGGGTATCGCTTCTGCTCGGCGGCACCGGCGAATTCGGCTTCGTGCTGCTGACCGAGGCGGCCCGCAACATCGACAGCAATCTGCTCGATATCCTGATCGGCGTCAACCTGCTGGCGATGATCGCGGTGCCGCTGCTGGTTCCCCACATGCCCAGAATCGAAAGGCTGCTTGCCGGCCGCGACTGGCTGCATGAATCCAATAACCTGATGCGCGCCGCCAACGCCACTGCCGGCATGAAGGATCACGTCATCATCATCGGCTTCGGGCGCTCCGGGCAGATGGTCGGCCGCATCCTCAAAAACGTCGGCGTGCCCTGGACTGCGATCGAGAGCGAATACGAACGCTACCGGACTGCCAGCAAGGCCGGCGAGAAGGTGGTATACGGCGATGCCCGAGATCGGGATATGCTGATTGCAACCGGGCTGCTCAACGCCCGGGCGGTAATCGTCGCCCACCAGTTCCAGGGCATGGCGGTACGCAACATTGAAGCGGTGCGCGCCATCCACCCCAAGATACCGATTATCGGCAAGGTCTATTCACCGGGCGAAATCCACGATCTGCGCAGCGCCGGCGCCGACTTCGTGCTGGTCGCCTCGCTGGCAACCGGTGCGACCCTGGCCGAACAGACGATGCATTATCTGGGCGTGCCCGAGGATCGCATCCGCGACCAGATGCGCAAGGCCAAAGCCGATTCACAGAAGGCAACCGGCTTTTTCGCCAGCATCGACTTCGAGGAGGACAGCCCCTCGCTGTACAGCTTCGAGCTAGCCGACGACAGCGCCGCGATCAGCATGACTGCCGGCGAGTTGACCGAGATGCTCGCCGCCGGTCAGACCGAGAGCAAGATAAACGGCATCCGCCGCGCCGATCAGGAAATCAGCCTGAGCGACGATCCGGTGCTCGCCGCCGGCGACGTGGTGGTGGTGGATACCCGCCCCTCCCAGGCCGAACTGGTCGAAAAAATGCTCCACAGCGGCATCTAAGAACGCCGGCCCTTGAAAAAGGATTCCGGCGATACCATATAATATTCGTCTCGTTGGCACTCGGCAGGGCCGACTGCCAACGAGAAACATCATTAAATCAGCATTTTAGAGCAAAAACAGGAGATTCAAAAAATGAAAATCCGTCCACTTCAGGACCGCGTCGTAATCCGCAGGCTTGAGCAGGAGCGCACCAGCGCCGGTGGCATCGTCATTCCCGACACCGCCACCGAGAAGCCCGATCAGGGCGAGGTTATCGCAGTCGGTCCCGGCAAACGCGACGACTCCGGCAAGATCGTTGCCATCG
>JAPORI010000100.1 GCA_026710225.1 Betaproteobacteria bacterium | reverse complement strand
AGTCGGCCAGCAGTTCAACGCCGCTTTCGCCGACGATTGCCAGATGGGCTGGCATCACGCCGTTGCGCCCGTTGTGCAGAGTTGCCAGCAGTTGCTCTTCGCTGTTGCCCCAGTGCCAGATGTCGTCGGCAATGTCCGGAAAGAGGCCGGCCTGGCCGGCTGCGTCGGTGCCGTGACATGCTGCACAGTTGTTCGCGTACAGGCGCCGGGCACTTGCCATTGCCGAGGCGTCCGCAGCCAGTTCCGACAGCGGTGCATCCAGCCAGTTGCGGTGGGTTTGTTCGGTGCGGGCGCGATAGTTTTCCATCCCGGCGCTGAACTGGCCGAGCTGGCTCCACTTGAGCAAGCCAGTGTTGTCGCCCAAGCCCGGATAGAGGATGATGTAGCCGGCCGAGAAGATCAGGGCGGCAAACAGCGAGTAGAACCACCACTTGGGTGGCTCGTCGTTGCCCTCGCTCAGATCATCGTCCCAGACTTCTTCTGGTGCCTTGATCGAATCCTTGCCTGCGGCGTAGACGCTGGCCGACCACCAGGCCAGCCAGATCAGCCCGATGACCGCGATGCCGGCCGACCACCAGCCCCAGAACGACAGCGGCATCAGCATTGCTCTTGATCCTCGTCAAGGGGAATCCGGGCGGCCTGGGCGAGTTTCTCGTCGCTGGCGCTGGTGAACAGCCAGATCGCCACGCCGATGATCATGCCGCTGACGATGATGTCGCCGATTATGATCAGGGCAACCATCAGTGGTGGTGCGCCGCTTCGGCTGGCGGCGGCAGGTTGCTGCCCAGCGATTGCAGGTAGGCGATCAGTGCATCGATTTCACTCATGCCGGCGAGTTCGGAACTGGCCGCGGCGATCTGATCGTCGGAGTATTCAATGCCGACTGTGCGCAGTGCCAGCATCAGTCTTTGCACCGAGTTGACATCAACGGTTTGCTCGGCCAGCCACGGATAGGAGGGCATGATCGATCCGGGCACCACTTGGCGCGGATCGATAAGGTGCACCCGGTGCCACTCGTCGCTGTACTTGCCGGCCAGCCGGTGCAAGTCGGGACCAGTGCGCTTGGAACCCCACAGGAAGGGACGGTCGAAGATGAATTCAATTGCCTGTGAATGCGGCCCATAGCGGCGCACTTCCGCAACCAGCGGCCGCACCTGCTGGGTGTGACACAGGCCGCACGATTCGCGCAGGTAGATTTCGCGCCCGGCCAGTTGCACGGAGGTGTATGGCTGCGGCTGCCAGTTTTTTTCCGGCGTGTCAAGCATCACCGGCAGAATCTGCGCCAGGCCGCCCCAGATCGCCACGAACAGCACCCCGCCGATCAGCGCTCCGGCGTGGTTTTCGACGAAGTGATGGATCTTGGCTGGCGTCATTGTTGTTGCGGCTGCGATCGGCCGGTTGCGGGCGCAAATGCGGTCTGCCACAGGTTGTAAGCCATGATCAGGGCACCGACAAAAAACAGCGCGCCGCCGATGAAGCGCACCAGATAGTAGGGGGAGATGGCGCGCATTACTTCGGCGAAACTGTATTTCAACTCACCGTTTTCATCCAGATTGAGCCAGAGCAGCCCCTGGGTTACGCCCGCCCCCCACATCGACAGGATGTAGAGCATTACTCCGGCGATGGCCAGAACAAAGTGCAGGTTGGCAAGTTTCAGCGAGTACAGCGGCCGGTCGGCGATGGTCGGCACCAGGAAGTAGAGCGCGCCGAAAGTTACAAAGGCGTTCCAACCCAGCGCACCGGAATGAACGTGACCGACGGTCCATTCGGTGAAGTGGCTGATGACATTGACGCTCTTGATCGCCAGCATCGGTCCTTCGAAAGTCGCCAGACCGTAAAAGGCCAGCGCCAGGACCGTGAACTTCAAAGCCGGGTTGCGGTGCAGCCGCCCCCACGCCTGCGACATGGTCATGATTCCGTTTACCATCGTTCCCCACGACGGCAGCAGCAGGATGATGCTCATCACCATGCCCAGCGACTGCACCCAATCGGGGATGGCGCTGTAATGCAGGTGATGGGGGCCGGCCCAGATGTAGGTGAAGGTGAAGGCCCAGAACGCGACGATCGACAGGCGATATGACCAGATCGGTCGGCCGGCCAGCTTGGGCAGGAAGTAGTACATCATCCCCAGAAAACCGCCGGTGAGAAAGAAGCCGACCGCGTTGTGTCCGTACCACCACTGGACCACCGCATCCTGAGCGCCGGCGTAAAGCGAATAGGACTTGAAAGGCGAGACCGGTATTTCCAGGCTGTTTACCACATGCAGCATTGCAACCACGATGATCAGGGCGGCATAAAACCAGTTGGAGATGTAGATCGCCGCAACCTGGCGTTTGGCGATGGTGCCGAAGAACACCACCGCGTAGCACACCCACAGCAAGGTGATCGCCACATCCAGCGGCCATTCGAACTCGGCGTACTCCTTGCCGGTGTTGATGCCGGCAAACAGAGTGAGCATCCCGGCGGCCAGACCCAGCTGCCAGCCGGCAAAGATCAGCCAGGCCAGATTGGGGGCAAACAGGCGCGCCCGGCAGGTGCGCTGCACTATGTAAAAGGAGGTGCCAATCAGTGCCGAACCGCCGAAGCCAAACACCACCGAGTTGGTGTGAACGGTGCGCAGGCGCCCGAAAGTCAGGGCGGGAATCTCGAAGTTGAACACCGGCCAGACCATCTGCGCGGCCAGCAGCACTCCGGCGGCCATTCCAAACAGCGCCCAGATCACGGTCATGATGATGAACGCGTTCACCACCCGGGTTACATAAACCGGCTTGGCAATAGTGCCGGCCGGCGCGGCCGCCAGTGGCGCTGGCGCGCTTTCCAGTGCTGGTGCCGCCGCCATCCTAGCCGGCTATTGAGGAGCGCCAGTCAAAGCCGATGTCCGGCCCCAGGCCGAGCGTCCACATGATCATGGTCAGCGCCGCCAGGGCCAGCGTCGCGGCAAAGAACACCCCCAGCATTGATGATGCCATCAGCATGCCGCGCGGCACATCGATTTGCAGCAGCGCTGGCAGACCGGTGTAGAGCAGGTAGCAGCTGAAGATCAGCGCCGGAATCAGCAGCAGCAGATTCAGCGGCAGCAGCGGATAAAGATGCAGCAGCCCGCCGGCCATCAGCGGCGTGCCGACGATGGCAATCAAGGTGGCGTGCCGGCCCAGATCGGTGCTGGCACCGTAGGTGGGCGCCATCCAGCGGCACAAAGCGGTGGCGGCGACGAAGCCGGCCAACAGGGCCAGATAGTAGGCGATTGCGATGATTAGCGCGGTTGCCGGTGCAACCTGCACTGGCTCCCCGACGCCGAAGTGCCAGCCGAAAGTGGTGACGCCGATGTATGCGCACATCGGCGGGATGATTCCTATGCTCAGGGCATAGAAGAATATCGCCTGCGCTGGCGGCTGGGATTGGGAAAACTGCGCCAGCATCCGGCGAGGGCTGGCGAGTATCCAGATGGCAGTAAGCGGACTCAACATGTAAATTATAATGCGATTGGCGG
>JAPORI010000190.1:3276-3507 GCA_026710225.1 Betaproteobacteria bacterium | reverse complement strand
CCACCGGATAGGTCTCGGTGCTCCGCTCACCGTAAAAGACGACGATGTCAACTTGGCAAAGATTATGCGCCTTGATTTTGCTCTCGAGTTCCCGGACAATTTCAGTAACCGTCCCGCAAATCTCCAAGGCGTCAATGATCTGGTCGGACAACTCCCGGCCGGCAATGCGCAGAAACTGGACATAGGAACCGGGAATGAAATCCCGGGGCCTATTGCCCAGCACCAGCAGAC
>JAPORI010000190.1:2434-3264 GCA_026710225.1 Betaproteobacteria bacterium | reverse complement strand
ATCGTCGCCTCACCACTATCTGGCTCGATCATCTTGGTCGCAACCAGACGCTGGGCAAGGCTGCGGTCATTGACAGCCAGAGTTTCCCGGTCCACCGCCCGGGGTAGATACTCGCTGTTGAACCTTGTCTGGTCAATGTCATCAATGCCGGTACCAGGAACCGGAGACAAGTCAAAGGGACGGTTGCCGTGCCGGCACCTCTCGCTGAGGATGATCTCCTCTTGGGCGCTGGCCACCTCAGGGCGCGGTCCGCGCCGCACATAGATTGCTCCCTTGTAGCGCACTGGCGGCGAGTTCGAGGGTATGACCGTCACTACTGCGATATCTTTGCCTTGATAGACGCGTTTTTCTGCCAGCAGCGTTGGCGGCGGCACGATATTGCCGTCGCAGCGCATGTCAAGCAGGGAAAGCAGCAACTGGTCATCGACATCAATACCGGCGGGCGTGCCGTCATCGTCAATGCCGATAAACACTGCACCGCTTTTCCCCGATCCGCCCAGATCATTGGCAAATGCGCAGATGCTCTTGCGAATCTGACTGCCACCATCACTGCTTCCGAATTCTCTTTTGAATTCAGCTCGCGTACCTTCTCCCTCCTCGATCAGGACAGCCAAATGTTCGTCGCTCAACTGCAGGGGAGATTTGCTCACCAGCCCACCTCTTTATCTGGACAAATGATCGACTCTGGAAGCGACACAGCACCATCTAAAATTCCATCCACAAAGTAATTGCCGGACTGCCTTGCCATCTTGCTGTAAATCATAACCTGACGCAATTGTAAGGCTTGCCGCCAATTGCCCAAAGTCTTGGCATACGCGCCAGCCAGACCG
>JAPORI010000190.1:0-2424 GCA_026710225.1 Betaproteobacteria bacterium | reverse complement strand
GCTGGCAGCTATTACTGTGGCAGACTTTCCCATCAAGGGCGGGATTTTATGAAACCGCCAAGGCGCACCGCCAGCACCGCCAACTTGCTCAGGTTGACAGTACCGACTGGATTCGCTAATTCCTGCTTGGTATGCGTCACCTGTTTTTCAGCAGGCACTTTGGCAAAATCATGGCAAGTTGCTATAGTCTTCGGCATAGCAAAAAACAGCGGTTCTCTTTTTTCAGAAAAACTGGCTATTTCATTACGACTTGCTGCCAGCCTTGCGATCCAGTTCCCGCAACCGGGCCAGACGAGCGGCAACCCGCTCTTCAAAGCCGCGTTCGGTAGGCCGGTAGGCATGAATGTCGGCAACCGCATCCGGGAAATAGCGCTCACCGGCCGCATAGCCATGCGGTTCGTTGTGGGCGTGCCGGTAACCGATGCCATTGCCCATCTTCTTGAGCAGTTTCACCGGCGCGTTGCGCAGTCGGGCCGGCACCGGCGCACTGCCGTCCTTGCCGACCTTCTTTTGCATTTGACCGAAAGCCTTGTAGACGGAATCAGACTTGGGTGCGCAGGCCAGATAGACCGTCGCGCAGGCCAGCCCCAACTCCCCTTCCGGCGAGCCGAGCAACCGATACTGGTTGACGCAGGCCAGTGCAAACTGCAAGGCATGCGGATCGGCCAGGCCTATGTCCTCGGTGGCAATCCGCACCAGCCTGCGCCCCAGATAAAGCGGGTCGGCACCGCCGTCGAGCATCCGGCACAACCAGTACAGGGAAGCGTCTGGTGCCGAGCCGCGCACCGACTTGTGCAGGGCTGAAATCTGATCGTAGAACTCGTCGCGGCGGTTGTCAAAGCGGCGGATTGCACCTTGCGCAGCATCAGCAACCCGATCGGCACTGATTTGCGCTCCGTCGCCGGCAAGCTTGTCAAGCAGGTTGAGCAGCCGGCGGCCGTCGCCGTCGGCGTGTTCGATGAGCATTTTCCGGGCTGATTCTTCAATGCCAAGCGCCAGAGTTGTTGCCGCCCGATCGATGATTTCACCCAGATCGGAATCAGCCAGCGGCTCGAGCCGGTAGACAGCCAGGCGGGAAAGCAGCGCGCTGTTGAGTTCGAAAGCCGGGTTCTCGGTGGTCGCACCGATCAAAATCAGCAACCCGTCCTCGACATGGGGAAGAAAGCAGTCCTGCTGGGCGCGGTTGAAGCGATGCACCTCGTCAACGAACAGCACCGTCTGTTGCCGCTCGGCGCGCCGGGCGCGGGCACGCTTTACGCAGGCCTTGATCGCGCTCACACCATCCTCGGCCGGAGAGATGCTTTCCCATTGCGCATCGGCACGCGCTGCAAGCAGCCGGGCGATGGTGGTCTTGCCGCAGCCGGGAGGACCCCACAGCAGCAGTGAATGTATCCGGCCAAGCAAAGGCGGAGCGCGACCGGCGAGCAGGTGCCGCTGGCCGAAAACTTCCTCGATGCGGGTTGGGCGCAGCCGCTACTGGCGGAAGACGTCAACGCCCGCGGGCGGATTGAACACGAAGTCCTCCCGCGCAAATTCAGCCGGCTGCAGATCGCGGAAAGTGGCGCGAATGGTGTTGTCGAACAAGTCGATCAAGACCATCCGCTCCGGCAGCCCGGGCTCGGAAAATCCGATGCGCATCTCCTCGAACTGGGCATCCTGACTGTCAAACGGGCGGATCAGCAGCCAGTCAAGATTGCTGCCCTCGACTTCCAGATCGGAAAACGCGAAGCGCTGCTTGGGGTCCTCGGCAGCCAGCAGTGCGACCAGCCCGCTATGGGCAAAGGCATCACCGGCAGCGGAAATCTGCACCTGATTGAGAGACGGTTCGTATACCCACACCAGCAGGCTGTCGGAGATGATTTCGATCGGCTCCGGGTCAAGATACTCGACCCGAAACATCCCCCCCCGGCCATAACTTATGTTGCCAGATGATTCGTGCAACGCACCGGCACCGGTGCGCACCGTCTGATCGAAAAGCAACTGGCCCTGGCCGTAGTTTTCCCGGAACTCCTGATACTTCTGCCAGCCGCTGGCGGCAGCCGGTGCCGCGGCGACGACGGTCGCCAGCAGCGCTAGTCGCAGTCGGAGCGTCGGCATCCTGTATAAATCCTTATGTCGTCGGCGGCAGCAAAACTGCTGTCTCGGGCGACATTCTCCTTGAATGCAGCAAGTTCGGGAGTATCGTTCAGATCCTCAACCCGGCCGCAGCGCTGGCAGACCACCTCGCCGGCTGAACTGGCCGGCACCAGGCGATAGTGAAGACCGCCAGCGCGCCCGGGTATCGCTTCGATGAGCTGCGCCTTTTCCAGTGCGGCAAGAGTGCGGTAGACGGTCGGCAGGCTTACTTCCGGCTCATCGGATGCAGCACCGTCAAGCAGACGATGGATGTGCTTGGCATCCAGCGGTCGATCCGCCTGGGCCAGG
>JAPORI010000042.1 GCA_026710225.1 Betaproteobacteria bacterium | reverse complement strand
CCCTGCATGGGCACTATCTGTGGATTAATCCGGCCTTTTTGTTGCAAAAAAGAGTCAACCTGGTCTTCGGGGTTCCTCATTTTCGCCCCAAAAACTGGCGAAAACTTGTTGGCCAGCAGAATCTGGCAGACATGTTTTTCCAAGTTAACGGAGCACATATTATTCCGGGGATGCCTTCTGACATGCAAATTGTCGAATTCCCGATGAGCGACGGCACGGTACTCGCAGGTCTCTATTTGACTCGCAAACAGACACTTGATGACCTGTTTGCCCGAAAAAACCTCAGAGTGTATGATTTGTAGATACCCAAGTGGCACAAGCAACGCGGTGCCATGATCGCATACGCTCATTTGATTTTGCCATCGTGTACCATAGGAAGTTTTCTGCCTGAGATCTGATTTATATATACTAAATCTTACCTCCTAAAAGGCGGTTTTTGCATTGAAGACGAGAGTAACTGAGATGCCAAAACCACGGCCTCGAATTGGCTCTACCCTGACCTCTCCCCAAAGGTTGGAGCACTATAACTTGAGAGCGGGGGAGCATAATCCAAAATTCAACTTGCCATTGAGTTAGGAGAAGATTTCGAGACTCAGGGCTGGGCGCTACACGCACAATGCGCATCCACCCTGCCAATCATCTCGCGCCCGGCAGCAGTTTCTGCCAGCGCCGGGCCAAAGTGTATCGGCGCGTCTTGGTCGCTTCGCCGTGCCGGATCAAAAAACCTTCCTTTATCCACTTGTTGCACTGGTTGAGGGCGGCACGCGGCCCAATGGCAAAAAGATCGGCGATCTGCCTGGTGGTTACATGTTGGTGTTCGGCAAACAGTTCAAGCACCTGCAAGGCGCGCTGATCCAGTCGCCGCCGCAACTGCCACAAACCGTCGCCGGCTTTACAGTCGGCAACCAGCCGGCTGCGGGCCGAAGCCAGCGAAGATGCCATGCCGCGGCAGAAATATTCAAGCCAGGCGCTGATGTCGGCTTCGGCTCTCCCCATGTAATAGTTGTGCGACTCGCCAACTGCCAGGTTGCGGTAGTAGTCGGCCAGGTTGCGCACATAGTATTCTTCCAGACAGTATAAATCCTGCAACCGCCAGCCGTGCCGGTGCAGCAGCAGGCGGGCAAGCAGCCGGGCGGTGCGGCCGTTGCCATCATAGTAAGGGTGGATAGTTGCATACTGGTAATGAGCGATGCCGGCAACCAGCGGCAGCGGCAGTTTGCCTTCTTTGATCGCGCGGTTAATCCAGGCAACCATGTCGTGCATCAGCACCGCCACATCATTGGCTTGTGGCGGCATATAGACGATCGCATTGCTAGCGCTGTCGCGTATCACATTTTGACCATCGCGATAGGGAGCGGGACGCTGGCGGCCGTTCATCACCAGCGCGTGCAGGGTTTTGAGTTCTGTCTCCCGCACCCCGCTGCCGTCTTGATCGGCCAATTTTTCAACATGAGCAAGGGCACGCCGATAGTTGCGCACCTCTTGCAGGTCGCGCGGGCGCTGGCTGGAAACCTTGCCGCCTTGCAGGACTTCCTGCACCTGCTGACGGGTAAGCAGGTTGCCCTCGATGCGGGTCGAGTAATGAGTCGAATCAACCAAGGCTGCGGCGCGCAGTTGGGCAAGCACGACAGCGGGTGCGTCAATGGCAGCCAGCGCCTGACGGGAGGCCTCGATCTCCATCAGGATTCCGGCCAGTTGTGGGCTAATGTGGAAATTGGGCTTGAACATGCAATGGCTCGACTGTTTCCGAGCAGATTCTAGCAAACTTCCGACAAACTTCCGACAAAACCGTGCTTGGCAAGCCGGTGGCTGCCTCACATCACCGCAAAGGTTGCAGCATCATGAAAAAGAACCGAGGCATCCCAAGCCAAAATTCAACTCGCCATAGAGTTGGAAGAATATTTCGAGACTCAATACCGAGGTGCCACACCCTAGCCGCGGCGCTCGGCCCTGAACCAGTTGATGGCGATAATCAGCACCCCGAAACTAATTGCCATGTCAGCGACATTGAAGGCCGGAAAGCCGTATTCACCAATATGAAAATAGATGAAGTCGATCACCTGCCCTTCCCGCAGCCGATCAACCATGTTGCCCAGCGTGCCGCCCAACAGCAGCGTCACCGCCCAGGCTTCGGATACGGCCAGCCGCCGGTAAAACAGCAGCCAGATCGTAAACACCACCGCAGCGACGATGCTGATCGTGGCCAGCAGCGAACGGGCAACATCGCCGGATTCAGCGAACATCCCGAATGCCGCGCCGCGATTGAGTACATAGCGAAACTGCAAAAACGGCAGCACATCGATGCGATTGGCCGAAAAAAACGCTGCCGCCAGCTGCTTGCTGGCAAAGTCAACTGCAACAATGGTCAGTGCGATCGTCCCCAGCCGCAACCGCCTGAGGAAGGGAATCTGCCTCATACCTGCCGGCTCGAGTCGCTGGTGCCGGCCAGTGCATCAGTGCAGCGCTGGCAAATCTCACCGTCGCCGTCACCCAGGCAGCGGCGCCAGCAGCGCGGACACTTGCCGGCACTTGCCGCGCTGACGCTAATCGAAGTCTCTTTAGCTTCGGTTACCTCAACCTGCGAGACGATCAGGAAATAGGCCAGGTCCTCTGTCGACAGGCCGGCCAGTGTCTGGCGATCGGCGCTGCTGGCGGCAAAGGTTACCTTGGCATCGAGATTGGCACGAATCACGCCGCTGGTGCGGGCTTCCTCCAACTTGCGGCCGGCTTCGGCGCGCAGTGCGCGCAACTTTTCATACTTGGCCAGCAGCGATTCAGAATCGGCGACTTGCGGCAGCGGCTGCAAGGTATGAAGAATGGCGCTGTCGGAATCGTCATCGACGAACACCTGCCAGGCCTCATCGGCGGTAAACGGCAGCGCCGGCACCAGGGCAATCAGCAACTGGCGGGTGATATGATGCAGCGCAGTCTGTGCCGAGCGGCGCGAGTGGCTGGCCGCCGGCAGAGTGTAGAGACGGTCCTTGAGGATGTCCAGATAGAAGTTGCCCAAATCGATCAGGCACAGGCGATGAATCGCCTGCATGGCATGATGGAACTCGTAGCGGTCATACAACTGTGCTACCTGCTGCCGCCAGTTCTCGACCACCACCAGCATGTAGCGATCCAGCTCGGCCAGTTTGGCTACCGGCACCGCATCGGCTGAGGGGTTATAGTCGGAAAGGTTGGCAAGCAGGAAGCGGATCGTGTTGCGAATCCGGCGGTAGGTCTCGATGTTGCGGGCGATGATCTCGTCGCTGAGCGCGATCTCGGCGCCGTAGTCGGTGGTCGCCACCCACAGGCGCAGGATGTCGGCACCGTGCTTGGAGATCAGCGCCTGCGGCGACAGCGCATTGCCCTCCGACTTGCTCATCTTGCGCCCGTCGGCACCGACCACGAAACCGTGGGTGAGGATCTGCCTAAAAGGCGCCTTGCCGTGCAGGGCGCAGCCGGTCATCAGCGATGACATGAACCAGCCGCGGTGCTGATCGGATCCTTCCAGATACATGTCCGGCCGGGTT
>JAPORI010000143.1 GCA_026710225.1 Betaproteobacteria bacterium | reverse complement strand
CGGAAGATCTGTTTTTGCACTTTATCATACTACATAAATGAAGCGAAAACGAGGGCACCGCTGATGCGATGAAACCGGCCGGCCGGCCGTGATGGTGGTGGTGATCGCCCTCGGCGGCGTGTGGCAGGCTCGCTTCCATTTGCCGGTGCCGGTCTAGGCGGCAGCCCGGGCGCGCAAGCGCGCCAGCGCCACCAGCAGATTGCGCTTCTTCTCCATCCTGATCCGGCGGCTGCGCTGATACAGCCAGGCCGAATGCGCCGAAACCAGCAGCACCGGCAGGAATACGTGACTGTAGTAGCCAAGCAGCAGCCCGATGAGGATGAAGTGCATCCACATCATTCTACGCCGGCCAACCGAACGGGTGCGCGCCAGCAGGCCGCCGAAAAAGTAGCTCGCCGATCCGGCCAGATAGCCGGCCAGACTGACCAGCGCCACCAGCAGCGCAAACCAGCCGGCCAACTCAAAGCCGGTGAGACCGTAGATCGCCGTCACGCTACTGGGCAGCACGGGCGGCGGCGACATCCTCGGGCATCACCACGCTGCCGGAGTTGCCCCAGGACAGCCGCTCGTAGGTGATGATCGCCGCCAGCTCGGCGTCGCTCAGATGGGAGAAGGCGGCCATCGTCGTGCCCGCCTTGCCGTTGAGGACGATATCGATGTGCGCAGCCGGATCATCGCCGTTGGCGATTTCCGCCCCGGCCAGGGGCGGGAAGGTCGGCGGCAGGCCGGCGCCGTCGGCCTGGTGGCAGGCCGCGCACGCACCCATGTAGGACTGCTGGCCGCGCTCGACCAGCAATTCGGCGGTCCACTCCTGCGGCTCATCGGCGGCCGCTTCCGCCGCCGCCGGCGGCTGCACCTGATTGGCAACCGTCCCGACCAACTGCGGCGCATCGGCCGCGGCCATCTCGGCGGCAGCCGGGTCGCGCATGTCGGTCAGCCAGGCCTGATATTCCTCCTGGCTCACCACCTCAACCACCACCGGCATGAAGGCGTGGTTCTTGCCGCACAACTCGGCGCACTGGCCGCGATAGGTACCCGGCTCGTTGGCCTCAAACCAGGCCGAGCGCACCAGCCCGGGCACCGCATCCTGTTTCACCCCCAGTTGCGGCACCCACCAGGAGTGGATGACATCGCCGGCGGTGAGCAGCAGCCGCACCTTGGTCGCAACCGGCACCACCAGCGGATTGTCAACCTCAAGCAGATAGTTGGCGCCGGGCGTCTCACTCGGCGCGCCGGTAGCGCCGTAGTACAGCGGGCCGATTTGCTCGGGCGGAGTGCTGATCGTCGAGTAGAAGAACACCCCCTCGTCAAGATAGTCGTAGGCCCACTTCCACTGGCTGCCGATTACCTTGATGGTGAGGTCGGGATTGGATGCGTCGCGGTAGTTGAGCACCACCATCGTCGCCGGCAGCGCCATCGCCATGATGATGAAGAACGGAATGATCGTCCAGGCGACCTCAACTGCGGTGTTCTCGTGGAACTGGGCAGCCTGGTGGCCGACGCTCTTGCGGTGCTTGAGAATCGAATAGAACATCACCGCAAACACCCCCAGGCCGATCAGCGCGGTGATGATGAGGATCGCGGTGTGCAGGTCGTACTGCTGCTGGGCGACCTCGGTCACCGGCCGCTGCAAGTTGAGGCGATACTCGGCAAGGGCTGCGCCGGGCAGCAACAGCAATAGTTGGAAAACCGCCGCCAACGCGGTTATAATTCTGTTACATGTGGTGGGTAGTGCGCAGTTCCTCGGCATCGGTCCGGATTTTAACCCGGCGGGCGGGATCCCTGCCGATCCGGTAAGTGTCGCAGGCTTCTCGTCAGATAGTCGAGCCTGAACTCAATCCACAGCAAGAAGCGGCAGTATCAGAGTCCAAGTCGACTCTGGTCCTCTCTGGGGCGGGAACGGGCAAGACCAGGGTAATCACCGCCCGGATCGCCCGGCTGCTGGCCGAGGGGGTGGCACCGGACCGGATTCTGGCCGCGACTTTCACCAACAAGGCGGCCACCGAGATGAAGGAGCGCATCGGCAGCCCGCATCTGGTGCGCGACCTGTATATCGGCACTTTCCACTCGCTCAGCGCCCGGCTGCTGCGCCAGCATCCGGAGGAGACCGGCCTGCCGAGCAACTTCAGAATCATCGACAGCGGCGATCAGTTGGCGATCATCCGCCGCATCCTGCACGAGGACCTCGAGCAGTCCAAGTACACCGACGGCGGTCCCGATCCGCGCGAGATGCGCGCCGCGATCAACAAGCTCAAGGAATCCGGCCTGCGCAGCGACAGCGTTACCAGAATCATGGCCGGCGATCTGGTGCGCAAGGCCTACGCCATCTACGAAGAGAACCTGGCCGCGGAGAAAAAGGCCGACTTCATCGAGCTGATCCTGCGCTGCAACGAGCTGCTGCGCGACAACCCGGCAGTGCGCAAGAAGTGGAGCGACCACTTCCAACATGTGCTCATCGACGAGTTGCAAGACATCAGCGACATGCAAATGACCTGGATCAGCCTGTTGCGCGGCCGCCACACCATCTACTTCGGGGTCGGCGACGACGACCAGTCGATCTATGCGTTTCGCGGCGCCAACCCGTCGCTGATGGTCGATTTCAAGAGCAAGTTCGCCAAGAACAACATCCACCGCCTCGAACACAACTACCGATCCAGCAACCGGATTCTCGAGTTGGCCAACACCGTCATCACCAGCAACCGCGACCGGATCGGCAAGAACCTGATTGGCACCGGCGAAAGCGGCGAGTTGCCGCGCTATTCGTGCTTTCCCACCGACGAGGAGGAGGCGCAGGCAATCACCCTGGAAATCAGCCGGCTGGTGGCAACCGGAGTCGGAGTGGGCAGCATCGCCATCTTCTATCGCAATCACGCCCTGTCCCAGATCATCGAGCAGCAGTTGCGCAGCCACAACATCCCGTTTCGAGTGCGCGGCTCGCAGCGCTTCTACGAGCGCCCGGAGGTAAAGGCGGTTATCGCCTACCTGAGTGCGGCAAGCAACCCGGAAGACGACGAATCGGTGCTGGAAACAATCAACAATCCGCGGCGCGGCGTCGGTGAGGCGATGATCAGAAAGTTGCGCGAGGCGGCCGGCAGCCGGCCGCTCTGGCATGTGCTCGGCGATGTCAAGCCGGAAAAAATCAAGGACTATGTGAAGTGCATCGAAAAGATCGCCGCCACCGCCAAGAAAAGCCTGCCCAAAGCAGTTGAAGTGGCGATCAATGACTCCGGATTGCGCGCCCACTACGAGAGCAAGGGCGCCCGCGAGCGGGAGCGGATCGAGCACATGTCGGAAGTGGTAAGCGAAGCAGCCCGCTTCGTCGAAAGCGGCAGCCGCGAACTGAGCGAGTTCCTCGCCCATGTCTCTCTGGAAGGCGATGCCAGCGACGGACCCGGCGATCAGATTTCACTGATGACCATCCACGCCGCCAAGGGCCTGGAGTTCGATCATGTGTTCGTCGCCGGAGTCGAAGACGGCGTCTTGCCGCCGATTGCCGCCTTTGGCCAACTCACATTCAGGGGCAATTCCTTTA
>JAPORI010000252.1 GCA_026710225.1 Betaproteobacteria bacterium | reverse complement strand
AGTGATCAACTCCCAGATTTGCGCAGCCCCAGCATCCAAACGGCCACTTCGGAAGCAGAGCCTGTCGAGACAGTGCGGATGGCCTGGCCGGAGCATCCTCCCCAATCAAGAATGCCAATACACTGCTTGCAGGCCATGCTGGCGAAGATGGATGCCAAGCACGCGCTGTTGCCATATTCCGGTGCCGCACGGCAGCGGAGATTTTCAACAGGCGCGGCGGCTGAGCGCAGCCATGGTGCTGGTAGCAGGATTTCCAAAGACCCGACGGGATGGGCTGGGGGCAGGCAATAGTAGAATGGAGGGCGAGATGTCTGGATGCGCTGTTGCCACACTCTCGGGGGAAATGTTGGCACTCACGGGTGCCCGGCAACAGCGGTATACAGATAGCGGCGAGTGCCGTGACGTCCTCGGGCCTGCCTGTCGGCAAAAACAGCGTTAAAGACGCTTTTTGCACTTTTTTTTCTTTTCCTCAACCCTATTTGCATAACAGACCCCAATTTGGTAAAATGAACGAAATGTCCCAAACAGCAACCAGTGCCGCGGGTATTGACCCCCGCTTGGCCGGTCATTATGTCCTTGCAGCCTGCAAGCAGGCAAACATCAGCAAAGTCCGGCCGCTGAAGTTCCTGAAACTGGTCTACATTGCGCATGGCTACCATCTGGCCCTAGAGGGCAGCCCCCTAATCAATGTTCCGGTTGAGGCGTGGAAATACGGGCCGGTAATCAAGGAGTTGTATCTTGCCGTCAAAAAGTTTGGCGGCAAGACGATTCCTTTTGACCTGCTGGCCGGATATGTCCGGGAAGATGGACAAGATCACTCCTCCTACAAGCAGGTAATCTCCGAAGTTATAGCTTCGTATGGCAAATACGACGGTTTGGTGCTCTCGGCTGCCACCCATCGGGAGGGAACCCCTTGGAGCATTGTCTACAACCGCGACGGCCTCGATGCACCAATTGGCAACGACATTCTCAAAGAATATTACAAAACTCTTCTTGACTGATATGGCCCGTATTTCTGCAAAGCCCAGGGATATTCAGGATGATGACGACCTGACCGGTGCCTTGCCCGAATTGAGGGATATCGAAGAGGCGCATTTCGCTTCTTTGGGCATGCATTGGGAAAGTGCCCTTCTCGTGGCCCGAGTATCTATCTTGATTGTATTGGTTTTTTGTTGCTCAGTTGTTGTTTCCGTATTCTTTCTGCATTTGTGCCTGCCCAAGGACATGCATTTCATGACAAGTGATAATTTTAAAATCGTGCAAGACGCCCTGACAACTGTTGTCAAGTTGGGAGTTGGCGGAATAATGGCGCATTACTGGATATCCAGAAAAATCGGCTCGACGCGAAAAAAAGACTGACGCCTGCAAAACTCGATGAGCAATGCCGGCTTTCGGCTATAACCCAACCGACAATCGCAACCCCAGATTCCGACTAGTCGCTGTCAACATCGGGCAGGCCCGGACGCCCGGCAACAGTGATATATGCCCATGAAATCGTCTCCCGGAAAGGGCTGTCGAGCAAGGCCACCGAAGTGTATTGACCCGCATCTATATCGTCGCGGCCAATCAAGGCCAGCCGCTTGAGATCGGCAACCATGTCCGGCAGCACCCCCGGATAGGCGGGCAGGTTTACCAACTCTTCATGGTAGAGCCTTTTTTGCAGCCGGCGCCGGCGGTCGCTGGCCAGCGATTCCCGGTCAATGCATTTGGCGGTCAGAATTGCCTCAACCCGACGCTCTTGCACCAGATCGCATGAGGGAGTCAGCACCACCCGGAAGCCATCCGGGTTGGTGCCGTCTGCATCCTTGTGCAACAGGATGCTGCCTTGCAAAAGGGCCGGCTCATCCGGCGGCGGGCAGATGTAGATTTCGTAAGGGGCCAGCTCGCCGTTGGCAAGAGGCTGGCTCATCTGGAAAGCAACCCGCTGGCGGGCGGCCCGGTGCAGGAACTCGGGACCTTCAGCCGGGTCCTTGAATGCCTGGATCGCCAGATTGCCAACCACATCGCGCAGGGACAACTGCATCGCATCTTCCGCCTCTTTGCGCACCGCCTGCAATTTTTCCACCCAGGGGCGGAATTTTTCTATGGCCTTCTCGACCTGAACACTATTGTCTTTCCCTTTTTCAATCCTGGGACAAAGAAATTGCGGCAATACTTGTCAATTGCGCCGGCGTCGGGAGCGGCGGAATTGATGATAACCGGACAGAAATTATGCCGCCACAGTTGAGCGAGAATCTGATCGCCAGCCAGATTTTGTTCATCAACAGCTCCCGCGAAAAGATCAAGGATGATGATGTCGTAATGATCATCACGCACCTTGTGCAGGGCTTGCTCAAAATCAGGGCAGATTTCGCAGGCATACTCGCCAAGATGCTGGCACAACCTTGCGCCCAGTTGCTTGTCGTCGTCAACTACCAGTATCTTCACCGCCAACTCCGTTTCCCTTGTTGATCAGCGGCAGATCAAAAACGAAGGCTGCACCCTCGTCAACCGAGTCGTCGCAGGTGAACCTGCCGCCGGCGGCGGCAACCAGTTCGGCAATGACTGTAAGCCCCATGCCCATGCCGCCGGGACGAGTGGAAAACCCGGGCAGAAAGATGCTGCGGGCATCCGCACCGCCGCTGGCAATGCCCGGGCCTGTATCGGCAAATCTTACCTGCACCCGGCCGGCTCCGGCAGCAGCCAGATCAATGCTGATGGTGATTTTGCGGCGCCTGGCCGGCACCCGGCCAAGCCAGTAGGCTGAATTTGCGATCAGATTGAGCAAGATGCTGTCAACCTCCACCGGATACATCGCCAATTTGGTTGCCCCCGACCCTTCGAAGACAACCGGAATCCTGCCCGCCAGGCCGCGCATCCTCATGCAATTGTCCACCTGATCTTCAAGGATGCAGACTTTTTTCTCTTCCTGTGCATGGTATCGATGCGCCAGCGGCGCGAAGCGGTCGGTCAACTGATCAAGTTCTTTGGCGGTGGCGTCAACCGCTCCGAGGCGGTCGGCAAAACTCTTGCCGCCCACTTGCGTCAACCGATCGATTTTGCCCTTGCAAAAATGCACAAACGACCCCAGCACGCTAGTGCGGTTCCTTATTTCATGGATGATGGCAAAAACCATGGTGCCCACCGCAGCCAGACGACTATAGTAGAGCACCCGGCCCTGGATTTCCTGCCCCGCCTGCCGGCTCTTTTCGGCATAGCACAACTATGCCGAAAAGAGCCGGCATAGTTGTGCACCGACTCGACGATTTGCTGGCTCGATGCACCCTGCTGCTGCTGGCGGGTTACTTGCGCAACCAGGCCGGCGGTGTCAATTTCCCGAAACATCTCGGTGAATGTCTTTTGCCGCGCCGAGTGGCGCCAGTCGCGACTGCGCTGCTTTTCAAGCAGCGCGACAATTGCGCTGATCGCCGCTCGGAACTGGGCGGTTGCCGGGCAGTCGGCAAGCCTTTCCCGACTGCTGGTGTCGCGCAAATCAGGATTGGTGCCGGCACCGATCGACAGATAGCCAACCATCTGGCTGGTGCGCAGGCAAGTCTGCGAGCCAATCTTGCGCGCATCC
>JAPORI010000040.1:3216-3569 GCA_026710225.1 Betaproteobacteria bacterium | reverse complement strand
AGCCGGCTTCCGATTCGCCCTAGCCGGCTTCACGTCGCAAGACCAGATTACTACGGCGGTCTGCCTGGACGGACTCGAGTTTGCAACCTTCCTGGAAATCTACCAGCGGTTGATATCCTGTGCAGTCTACTGGCGCGAGCGGCTGCGCAGCGGCGGCCGCGGCGAGGCGATTGCGGCTCCGGCTGCATCTGCGGCCGATGCCGGCATCGGCAACTTCATATCCGCGTAAAACAGGGAGGAAAAAGGAAAGGTGGGAACTAGCAGCACTGAAAGAGCGGCTGGCGCGACCGCTGCGCCGACACCGACGCCGACGGTTGCCGCGCCACGCAAGCGCGCCGCCTCACGCAGCGCTT
>JAPORI010000040.1:0-3206 GCA_026710225.1 Betaproteobacteria bacterium | reverse complement strand
GGTAGAGGTGGTCAACAGCCAGTTGCAGCGGCGCGGACGCGCTTCGTCGATTCGCGGCCGGGATGACAGCATAACGCCGATGCGGGGGCGTTCCAACAGCATCCGCATCAACAAGCTTGCCGCAGCCGGGACGATGAGCGGCGAGCAGCTGATGAGCGGACTGGGGCCGGGGCACAATGCCGGCCGGCTGCTGTTGCAGTTGTCGGATCCGACCTGCAATGCCCAGATGCTGCTGCAGGATCTGGCCAACACCGCCCAGATCGGAAACGCTGACGACTACGAGAGCCAATTCAAGGCGGCGCTCACCGAACAGTTCGCCAGCATGATTGGCGAACAGAAAGATCAAATCATCGGCAAGCTCAGTTCCAGTCAGATGCACGCCCTGCGCTGGTCGCTGCAGGCAGCCGCCCGCCAGCAGCCCGCATCGGCGGTGCCGGCGCGGATGTCATTAATGCTCGAGGCGCTGTGCACCCAGTTTGGCATCGGCGATGTGATCATGCCCAAAAGCGGCGGTGACGAGATCGACCGGCAACTCGCCGGCATTGTCAGCAAGCTTGATGATGCGCACCGCAGCGCGACCGGCACGCTTAATGCCGCCGCCCTTGAAAAGAGCCGGGTTTCCTATGATGTGCACCAAGACAGTCTCGCTCGCTTCCGGGAGGGTTCCCGCAAGGGTGTGTGTGAACTCTTTCGCAGCCAGTGCGCCAGCGGCAACAACATTTACATAAAAGGTTCCGCCAAGCCGATCAACTCGGCATCGCTCAGAGGCACCGGCAAGGCCGGCAGCGGCGATCTGATCAAGTTGTGCACAAGCAATGCCTGCAGCCTGGCGACTTCCCAGACGATAGTCGCCCTGCAAAATCCGCAGGCGGCCAGCGACATCTTCGGCGACGAACTTGGCCGGCGGCTGCCGCTGCCGAAAATCGGCGACCGGGTAACCGACAACGTAACCTTCAGCAGCATCAGGCAGCGTTTTGATCTGGAAAAGGGCGAAGCCGGCAAGGTGCTGCTGCGGGTGCACACCGATGCAACCCTAGATGTTGCCGCGATCAGGAAAAGAGGCAACGACGAGATGGAGACCAAGCTCAATCCCGCCCAGTCGCGCCTGAATGTCGAACTGCTAGTCGAAATAAACAGCCAAGGCGAGGTAAGGCCAGTGCGACTCGACTACGACTACGCAGCGCAGCCGGTGCTTGGCATCGAGGTCGAGAATCTCAGTCGGCAGGCCAAGACGGTTGCCAAAAGGCAGGTCCAGCAACAGGCTGCTGCCGATCCGAGTGCCACCGCCCAGCCGCCAGCACCAACCCGGCGCAAGTTGCCCAAGACACCCGGACAGCAGCAGCCCGCGCAATCAGCGGAGCGGCGCTCGATGCGGCTGCCCAAGCCGGTGCGCAGGTTCACTCGCAGCATGTCCTTTTCAGCTGCCGGCAAGCAATCGCGCCCGCAGCCGGCAGCCGAGGCTGTATCAGCGCGTCCGGACGGTCAGCGCAGCGGCGAGTCGCCGGCAACCGCTTCCGTGGTCACGCCGCCGCCAGCCCAGTTGCCGCCCCAGCCGCCGGCAACCGCTTCCGTGGCCGCACCGCCTCCGCCCCAGTTGCCACCCCAGCCGCCGGCGGCCGATGTTGTTGCGGCCAGCAAGGTTGCGGCGCAAGACGATGTTGTTGCAACTGGATCCGAGCCGGTTGCACCGGCGCCGATCAAGCCAGCGCCAGCCAAGATCGACATACGGCAGATCGAGTCGGCAGTCTGGATCGATGAGGACGAAGATCTGCCAGCCGAGGTCAGCAATGATGTGCTGGCCGCGGTCAACGGCGCACTTGATCTGGCCAACGGGCTGATTGAGCGGGATGAAAACGCTGCCGCGGCGGCGCTGCGGATGCTGGCCAGTTCCGGGGTGCTTGCCGATGCGTTGCACAGTCAGGCGCACCGGTTTCTGATTGCTCTGGATTCGCATGTCACCGCAATGGACAGTGATCAGTTCGAGCAGTTTGCCCGGGCGATCAACTCTCCGGAGGTGGTTGCCGCCGAAGCGATGCTGGCCAAGCCGAGTCTTTTTAGTCACAATCCGATGATCATCGACAAGTGTCGGCACATTGCTGACATGCTTGGCAAGTTGCGCCGGATTGCCGGCGGCGTAGGCCCGGCTTCGGTGGATCGGGTTTCCGATAGCGACCGGCAGTTTGTGCGCAGTGCGTTGGAGAAGTTTGCCGGCGAGATGGAAAGAAACACCAGCGAGATTGAGTATGAGCCGCTCGGCGCCAAGGTCCGGCAGCGCTTTGCGCAATCCGAACTGGGCACCATCGCTGCCGATAGCCGGCACGATTATGTATGCAAGGACTTTCTTGACGAAGCGGCCAGCGGCAGTTACAAGATACTGGCTGGCGAGGGCCAGCCCTATCGCTGGCTGGTCAATCCGCTGGGCCTGACCGGCGGGCGGCAGGACTTCCGGCAAAAGACCGCCGAGCGGTTGCTCGAGCTGTGCGACGGACGCAAGGCGCAGGCGCTCGCCCTGTCGCGGGTGCTGACTGTCGAGACCGGCGAGTTGATCAAGCCGGCCGAAGAGAACCTGCGGGCGGTGACTCCCGACCCGCGGCTGCAGTTTTCGATTCAGGCTGCGGCCAACGATTCGATCGAGGTTACCGTCGAGTGCCAGGATGCGCTGCGTCAATACGATCCGGATGACGATTCCCGGCTGCAGGAACTCAATCCGAACTTTTCCAGCTGGCAGGGCAAACTGCAACTGCAGGTTGCCGCCGACGGAACCGTCACCCCGCTTGCCGACAGCCGCAAGGCGGTGCTGGTGCCGCGCGGTGGTGAAGTTTCCGATTTTGCCGACTACCGGGTTGCCGCCGCCAGCCGGTCAGATGACTGGAACGCGCTGTCGGGGATTGACAAGGATTTTCTGATTGAATTCATTGCCGAGCTCGACACCGAGAATAACCGTCGCGCCGAGCAGATGGCTGCGGATAGCGGCTTGTTCAGACAGAACCTCACCCGGCTGGGCGAAGATGGAGTTCTCGATGATACCCAGATCGCATCGATCAATCAGCGGCTGGAACTGATGGCCGATGTGCAGCGGCGGATGGAGCGGCTGATCTCCGAGCAGGTTGCTGGTGCCGATGTCCGGGCACAGATCGCCGAGCATGTCCGCAACGCCAAAACCGATCTGGAACTTCTCCAGTTTGACATCGACGAGAAGAAAAACG
>JAPORI010000253.1 GCA_026710225.1 Betaproteobacteria bacterium | reverse complement strand
TACGACCTGATTCCCAATCTGGTCGAGACCGCCAAAGGCTATCTCAAGCATGAGCGGCAGACTCTCGAGGCGGTGATCGAGGCGCGCAACGATGCGACCAGTAAGCTGCAGGATTTGGCCGGCAACCTGAACAACATCGGTGCCGCCGAGGCACTGGTGGCTGCTGAAGCGAACCTGGGCGGAGCGCTGGGCAACTTCCGGGTTGCAGTCGAGGCCTATCCGGATCTGAAGGGTTCGGCGAACATGATGCAGTTGTCCGAAGAGATGACCTCAACCGAGAACAAAGTCGCCTTCGCTCGCCAGGCCTACAACGATGCAGTCAATACCTTCAACACCTTTCGGCAGAGTTTTCCGCCGGTGCTGCTCGCCGGCATGTTCGGACACGGCAAGGATATGGCCTTCCTGAAGTTCGCCGAAGGCGAGGAACTGCAAAAGGCGCCCGAAGTCTCCTTCTGATCCAGCCCGGCAATCCGGGGGGATGAATTTTTTCGAAGCGCAAGACCGGGCGCGCAGTCGCACCTGGCTGCTGCTGCTGCTGTTTGCACTCGCTCTGGCCTCATTCATCATCCTGGCCTATCTGGCGGTGCTGGTAATCGAGATCGGCAGCGTCGCCTATCACGATTCCCGGCTGCCGGAAGGCGGCCTGCTGCAAGAGATGATCGCCGCCCACAGCATCAACAAGATGATGATCGTCGCCGGGGCGGTGACCGCGATCGTCGCGATCGGGGCGATTTCCCGGATCCTGCAGTTGCGCGGCGGTGGCTATGCGATAGTCGATTCGCTGGGCGGCAAGCTGATTGTTCCGGCGGCAGCGACCGGCAAGCACCGGCAACTGGTAAACATAGTCGAGGAGATGGCGATCGCATCCGGCATCCCGATGCCGCAGTTGTACACCCTGCCCGATCGCAGCATCAACGCATTCGCAGCCGGAACCAGGCCCAACGACGCAATCATCGGGGTTACCGAAGGTGCCATCGAGCAGCTCGACCGCGATCAAATGCAGGGAGTGATCGCACATGAATTCAGTCACATCTTCAACGGCGACACCCGCATCAACATCCGCCTGATCGGAGTAATCAGCGGTATCACCATCATCAGCCTGCTCGGCGGCCAGTTGATGTACATGGGTATGATAGCCCTCGGCGCCAGCCCCGGCCGCCGCAGTTGGGACCGGGATGAGCGCGGCGGCGGCTCGGCAGTCGGGATCGGAATTATTGCCGCCGGCGCGCTGATTTGTCTGGTCGGCTCGATTGGACTTTTGTGCGGAAACCTGATCAGGGCCGCAATCAGCCGCCAGCGGGAATTCCTGGCGGACGCATCGGCGGTGCAGTTCACCCGCAATCCGGACGGCATCGCCGGTGCCCTGGCCAAAATCGGCAAGAAATCAGGCATAATCAGCAACCGCAACGCGGCCGAATATGCCCACATGTACTTTGCATCCGGTGTCTCGCTCAACTTGGTCAACATGATGGCCTCACACCCGCCACTGGACACCCGGATCAAGCGCATCATGCGCGGCCGACCGCTGACCGAAAAAGCCTCCCGGCCGGCTGCACCGCCGCCAGCTGCGACACCGGCTGCCGGCACAGCTTCCGGTGGTGCAGCCGGCATGTTTGTTGATGCCCTGATCGCGCAAATCGGCACCGTCAGCGCCGCAGCACTGCAGCAGGCGCGCCGGATTCGCGAACAGACCCCGGCGCAACTGGGTGAGGCGGCCGAAGACCCCTATTGTGCCCGGGCAATGATCTACGCAATGGTGCTTGAGCGCAAGAGTGCGCAATTTCGCCAGCTGCAACTCGATCACTTGCGCGACCACGCCGACACCGGGGTGTACGACCTGACCGTGAAACTCGAAGCCGACATCAGCAAACTAGACAAAAGCGCCTGTCTGCATCTGCTCCAGCAGTCATTTGCAGCCCTGCGCAGCCTTACCGCATTTCAAAAGAACCTGTTTTTGGAAAACCTCGCCAAACTGGTCGAGATCGACGCACAGGTGGAACTGTTCGAGTGGTGCATCCAGGCGGCGGTATCACACCTGCTGCTCGATGACGGCGACTGCCCAGAAAATGCCAATCTGGCCAAAGCTGCCGACTATGCCCTGATGCTTTCACAACTGGCCGGCGCCGGCAATCCGGATACCGTAGACAGCTGCTTTGCCGCGGCGGCGGCCGAGGTGCAGGCGGATTGGCCGCAACTGACTCGCCAAAAAGAGGATGCCATCGACTCCCAGCAACTGTTTGCCGCCGCCCAGCGCCTGTCAACTCTCGACCCGGGCAAGAAACAGCGCCTGGTCCGGGCCGCGATAATTGCGGTTGCCCACGATCAGCAGATCGCCACAGACCAGGAGTTGCTGCTGCGCGCCTTTTTCATGATCATCGACTGCAGCCTGCCGCTTAGCATGGAAACCGCCTGATCGTTGCGGTGGTTTAAAATGGAACCCCACCGGAGAGATGGCCGAGCGGCTGAAGGCGCTCCCCTGCTAAGGGAGTATAGGGTTTATAGCCCTATCGAGGGTTCGAATCCCTCTCTCTCCGCCGTCTTTGGCAAGCCAACCCGTTAGAATCAGCCATGTTCATGGTAAGGAGACACCTGCTCTATCTCAGACTGCTGCTGTTGTTGCCAGCGGCGATTGCGCTCGTCGGTGCCCACGCCCAAGACGAGGCGTTTACCGAACTGCTTGCCAAAGCCAGCGAAGGAGATGTCGATTCTCAGTTCTCGCTGGCCATAGCATATGAAAACGGCAAGCAGACCGGCATCGATCTTGAACAGGCAGCCTACTGGTACCGGCAGGCCGCTGAACAGGGACACGACAAGGCGCAAAACAACCTCGGCTACATGTACGAGCATGGCAAGGGAGTTACCGCGTTTGCCGAGCGCGCCAAATACTGGTATGAACGTTCGGCCCGGCAGGGAAACGGAATTCCCGCATACAATCTGGCCAACCTGCTGCGCAAGCACCCGGAACTGCAGTCGGATCCCAACGAGCCGCTGCGCTGGTACGAAAGCGCCGCCGAACTCGGGGTTTCTCAGGCATATGTACAACTGGGAATGATGTATTCAAGCGGCGAAGAAGGGGTTACCCGTGATGATGCCGCCGCCCGGCTGTGGTACAAGCAGGCAGTCGAGCTGGGCAACACCACTGCGATGTACAACCTCGGCGTCCTGTACGACTACGGCTCGGAAGCCGCTGGCACCGACTACGAGCAGGCGGCGGTTTACTATGCCCTGGCCGCCACCCGCGGGCATGCGGCAGCCCAGAACAACCTCGGCCTGCTCTATCTGGACGGCAAGGTAGGAGGTCGAGCCGATCTGTGGGAGGCGTACCTGTGGCTGCGCAACTCGCAACTAAACGGATACGAACAAGCCGGCGATAGCATTGCCAAGATCGAGCAGCGTCTCACCTTCAAGGAAAAGGAAAGCGCCGACACCGCTGCAACCCGCCGCTACGAGATAATCAAGGCGAGCCCGGGAATAGACATGCAAAAGATAATCGCCAGCACCGGCGAAACAAGCAGATAGGCGATCAGCCTTAACGGCCGGGGGTCAGGCGGAACTCAGATCGCGGGTCAAGGCGGCGGT
>JAPORI010000268.1 GCA_026710225.1 Betaproteobacteria bacterium | reverse complement strand
GGTGACCCGGGTCATTTCGTCAACGCCGGCAAACCTTGCCGCGGTGCCCAACCGGCGGGGGTTTACCAGAAACAACTGGAACGCATACCAGAATATTATCCTGCGGGTAGCGGATACGGCCCCGGCAGGAAACTTGCAAATCAATTATGCGTTTGCAGTGCATAATCAGGATTCAACCGATGCCAGATACCTGTTTAGCCAAACGCGCACAGGAGGACTTGCTGCGCCGCTGGCCATCGGCACCTTTGTCGGCGGCCAACTAAGGTTTAGCGGCTTTACCAACCCGCGCTTCGATGATGGCGGTGACACCACAACTTTAACCTTGTTCGTGAACAAGCCGCCTTCAAACACCCAGATCACCGCGACGATAACCGGCTATGATGCGGCGCTGATGTCGGTCAACCCGGAGTCGGTTGTATTCGGGCTGGACAACTGGAAGAATCGGATGCCAGTCACTCTCAGCGTGTTCAAAACGGTAACCGATGCCAACAAGAAGATGACCCTGACCATCGACATGATCGGCAAGGCCGGCGACCGAAGATTCCGCGATTCAAATCCGGTGAAAGTGCCCGTTGATATCAACATATCGCCGCTTGAATTGAGTTACACATATACCCGGGCGACAATCCAGGAGAACTTCGGCAAGGAAACCACCGCTCGCAATACCCGCATCCGCTCAGACGGGTTCAATGCCAGCACCCCCGGCGACAATGCTTTTGTAAGCTACGAATATAGTATTCCCGACTCATCATCAATCTTTGCCATATCACAAGCGAGTTCGTTGGATCCATGGTATATTGCGCTCAAGCAGGATACCAACCTCAATCACGAACGCAAGGACACCTATACGATTGACTTGCAAATAGTGCGCATATTCGGTTCTACCCTGACTTTGTTTACTGATGTGATAGTTACCATCTCCGACATCGCCGAGCAACCCAGCACCTACACCAGCCACAATTTGCAGACCATGGCAGTGGAACGCGAGCAGATAGTGATGACCTGGAACAACAACGAATACGAAAACGAGTTCGACGCCGCCGATCGCGGCGGCCTGACCCTTTCCTATGCAACCGGCGGCGGATCGGCGGTAAATATCGCTCTGCCGGCTGACCGGCTAACCGCGACGATAACCGGCCTGAGCGCAGGCACGCCCTATACGCTGTCGCTGGGCTGGAAGAGCGCCGGCGACGAGATAAGTTGGAGTGCCAGGAGGTCGGCAACCACCCCGGCCAACAAGCCGCCGGCTTTTGCCGCGGCGGCGGTTTCCTACGACTTGGACGAGAATGTAGGCAGGACCAACAATACCGCAGTCGATACCGATATCGGGGCGCCGGTTACCGCAACCGATCCGGAGAGCGACACGCCGATAACCTACCGGCTCGATCCGGTCAGCGCCGAGTTCAAGATATCCAACAGCGGCCAGATTAAAGTCAAGACGGCAACTCATTTCAATCAAGAGAAGACCGCCGTCTACACCCTGACCATCAAGGCGGCCGACGGCTACACCCCCAGTGCCGAGTCCGCGGGCAAGGAAGTGGTGATTAACATAACCGACCAGCAGGAAAAGCCCAATGACTACACTGCGCACAGTTTCAGTGTTGATGGTTCCACTGCCACCAAAATAACCCTGAGTTGGAACAATCTCGAATATATCGCCCAGTTTGAGGACCAGGATCGCTATTCACTGGTGATTAGTTATGGCACCGGCGGCTCGGCTGCCACCGGCAGCCCGATAACTCTGGCTTCCGATGCGACTGCCGCGACGCTCACCGGCCTTACTGCCGACACTTCCTATGACATCACCTTGAACTGGCTGAGCAAGGACAATCTGCGTTCCGACACTCCGGCAACCACTACCGGCCGCACCGCCGGCGGCGGTGTTGAAATAGATCAATCCGGCAAGAGCGACCTGACCGCAGACAGCAAAACCACCAAGGTTTCGCTCAGATTGATGGTGGTGCCGGATTCGGCGGCGGTTACCCTGACGCTTACCAGCGGCAATGATGCTCATGTCGAGGTCGAGCCGGACAAGATGGTATTCAACACCACCACCTGGAACACCTGGCAGGAACTTACCCTCAAACTGACCGATGCCGGCGCGGCGGTGTTGGGCAAGCGCAATGTTGCGATTGCAGTTGCGGTGCATGATCAAAGCAACAGTGATGTTCTCTATCGCAGCCTTGCCGCCGCGCAGATAGCCGCGACTGTGAATATTCCCACCGGTGCCGACCTTTACACCAGCGCCACCTGCGATACCTGCCACGGCGCCAACGGGCAGGGAGTGGCCTCCTTCCCGCCCTTGTCCCCGCTTTCTTCCCGGATAGTAAACAACCAGACCCGGGCAATCAGTCTTGTCCTCTATGGCGGCAACGGTATGAGTGCCTTTGGCAATACTCTGAGCGATGCCGAAATCGCATTGATCCTCACCCATGTCTACACCGGGCTGGGAAGCAACCGCGGCTCGGCGATAACCGAAGCGCAAGTGGCGCTGATGCGCACCCCGCCAGCCGACACCCAGGTGCATGTGCTGGCCCGCAACGAGTCTCCGGGCAAGACCACTACCGGCAATACCGCCGGCACGGAGTTGCTCACCCTGTCGGCAACTGGCGGCTCCTCGCCGCAGTTTTCCATCGTGGCCGGCGACAGCGCCATCTTCGGGGTGCACCCAGCCAACGGCACCCTGAGTTTGAAGATTGACACCAACTTCAACTACGAAAAGAAGAGTTCCTACACGCTTACCCTGCGGGCGACCTATGGCGACAGTTCAACCGACGACTATATAGTGGTGCAAAACATCAACAATGTCGTCGAGCACCCGGAAAACTACTCGAATGTGCAGTTCATGGGGGAAATTATTGCCTACAACGCCTTTACGGTAAGTTGGCAGAATGATGAATTTCATGCCCAGTATGACAAGGAGGACCGGGGCAAGATAGTGATATATCTCGCCGGCGATATAAGCGGTAGTCGTATTGTTCGTCCACTTTTTCAGATTGAGGCGCCATCGACCGAGCATAGTGCGATGACCGTAGATGTTAGCAGAGTTGTAGGAAGGATTGGGGGTCTGACCACGCTGCATATCCAGTTCTTTAGCAAGGACGGCTCGTATGGCACTTCGACGCAGAGGGCCAGGGATCTGAGGGTGCCGGCGAACAATGCGCCGGTGTTTGCGGCGACGGTGCCGGCTACCGTGGAAGTTGTGGAGGCGGGCGGTGCGCAGACTCCGACGAGCACGGAACTGGTGACGCTGGCGGCCACCGATGCCGATCCGCTGGATGTTGTTGCCTACTCGATCAGGAACACCTTGTCTTCGGATGACGGCCGCTTTTTCGGGGTTGACAGTTCAACCGGCGTGATAACCTTGAAGGCAGCCAAGCAGTTGGTGACTGAGGCCAAGCAGCGTTATACGCTCAATGTGCGGGCTGACGACTCGGCAACGCCCCAACTTCCTTCAGGTTCTGTGCAATCGTCAGACCGGTCAATCGTGATCAGGGCGACCGCGCCGCCGGTCTTCGACAACGCCCCGGACCCCTTCCCGGTGCCCGAATACCTGGGCGACGGCGGGGTGGCGCCGGTGGGTTATGAGATCGGGGCGGTAACCCTTACTTCCGGCATCGCCAATGCCG
>JAPORI010000175.1 GCA_026710225.1 Betaproteobacteria bacterium | reverse complement strand
CGCAGCCAGCAGCTGCGCGCCTGTTCAAACCAGCGCAGATACGACATGTGATGGGCAACGCCGCCAGCATCGGTGTCGGCATACTCCACCCGCACCGTGATGCTGTCCTCGTCTTTTTTTTCGGATGTGGCAGTCATCTTACAGATCGTCAAGCAGCGGTGGTCCGTTGGGTTTTTTCACTCCAAGCAGTTTCCATGCGTGCTCGGTGCTGATTCTGCCGCGCGGGGTGCGGGCCACGTATCCTTGCTGAATCAGGAATGGTTCGACGAAGTTCTCGACCGTGTCCGGCGATTCGCTGATTGCAACCGCCAGTGTTTCGAGTCCGGCCGGGCCTCCACCGAAGTTCACCGCCAGCGCTTCCAGATAGCGCATATCAAGAGCGTCCAGACCGCGCTCATCGACTTCCAGCAGTTGCAGCGCTTGGCGGGCTGCGTCCATATCGATCTGGCCGCTGCCGCGCACCTGGGCGAAATCGCGCACCCGGCGCAGCAGCCGGTTTGCTATCCGCGGTGTGCCGCGTGATCGGCCGGCAATCTCGCCGATTGCCGGATCGTCAATCGGCGCGTTGAGCAGTTGGGCGGAGCGGCGCACTATTTCGGCCAGTTCGGTAACCGGATAGAAGTCGAGCCGCAGCTGGATCCCAAACCGGTCGCGCAACGGCGAGGTCATCATTCCAGCCCGGGTGGTTGCGCCGACCAGGGTGAAGGGCTCCAGATCCAGCGAAACCGCAGCTGCGGCTGCGGAGCCATCCCCGACCATGACATCAAAGCGGCGGTCTTCCAGAGCGCTGTACATGCTTTCCTCGATTGCCGGATGCAGCCGGTGGATCTCGTCGATGAACAGTACGTCGCCGGCTTGCAGGGCGGTCAGCGCTGCGGCCGCATCTCCCGGTCGCTCCAGGGCCGGGCCGCTGGTGATGCGCAGCCCGGCGTTCATTTCATTGGCGATGACGGTTGCCAGAGTGGTCTTGCCCAGGCCGGGCGGAGAAACCAGCAGGACGTGATCGAGTGGCTCGCGGCGGTTGCGGGCGGCGGCGATGAATACCTCCAACTGTTCGCGGATTTTGGCCTGGCCGATGAATTCCGCCAGCCGCTGCGGCCGCAGGCTGTGGTCAGTTGCCTGTTCGGCATTGTCGGTAATCCCCGCATTCAGGACCTTTCTGCGTTTGGGAGCGGTTGCCACAGAGGCGATTCTACCTCCGCTACAATTGCTCGCAACTCCCTGATTTTGGCTGACAATGGATGAAGATGTTCCGGTAATCACGATCGACGGCCCCGCCGCCGCTGGCAAGGGCACCGTGGCGCGGCTGGTTGCCGGGCAACTGGGTTTCAGGCTGCTTGATTCCGGTTTTCTCTATCGCCGGGCGGCGCTGGCGACCATTGCCGGCGGCGCTGATTCGGGCAACGCTGATGATGTGGTGGCGGCGATTGCCGCCATCGACTGGGATGCCGGATGCGATGAGCAGCGGCTGCGCAGCGAAGCGGTAGGGGCGGCCGCATCGCAACTGGCGGCACTGGCGCCGGTGCGTCGGGAGTTGGTGGCGGTGCAAAGGCGGTTTCGCACCGCTCCCGGCCTGGTTGCCGACGGGCGCGACATGGGGACGGTAATTTTTCCGGATGCGTTTTTGAAGATTTTCATGGTCGCCGACCTTGCCGAGCGTGCCCGCCGCCGGCTGCGGCAGTATCCGGGGCTTGGCATGGACGAGTGCCTGGCCGCCCTGCGCGAGCGGGATGAGGCCGATCGCGGCCGGCCGGTTGCACCGCTGCGCCCGGCTGAGGATGCGGTGCAACTGGATTCGACCGGTCTGGACGCGCAATCGGTGGCCGAGCGGATTGTCGATTTGTGCCGGCAGGCCGATCCGGGCAGATTCAAGGTAGAATAGGCGGTGCTGTCCGGCCGTCAGGTGCCGGATGGTCGGTTTTTACCCGTTTTTCCGTTTTTTACCAATTCTTACATTTCATGCAGCAGAACGTCTCCGCAGTTGTCAGCAAATCCCCGGGCAAGGAGGAATCCTTTGCCGCCTTGTTCGCCGAGTTCGAAAACAGCCGCCAGGTAAGCGAAGGTTCCTCGATTGAGGTGCTGGTGCGCAAGGTTGACAGCAACCGGGTCCATGTCGCCGCCGGTCTCAAGGCCGACTGCGAGATTCCGATCGATGAGTTTCGGGCCGCTGACGGGACGATCAGCGTCAAGGAAGGCGATTACGTCATGGTCAAGATCGAATTGCTTGATGATGGTCGCGGCCAAACCCGGTTGTCGTATCTGCAGCACTTGCGTGAGCAGGCCTGGCGCGACATCCAGCAGGCCTACGAGGATCAAAAGCCGATCGAGGGTCACGTTCAGGAACGGGTCAAGGGTGGCTATTCGGTGCATGTCAACGGTCTGCGCTGCTTTCTGCCCGGATCACTGGTTGACATATTTCCGCTCGCCGACCCCAGCGAATTGTGCGGCAAAAACGAGCGCTTCCTGATCAAGCGCATCTACGACGACCGGCAAAGTGCAATTCTCAACCGCCGCTCGCTGCGCGAGCGCGAACTGGTCGGCAACGACATGAACAAGGTCTTCTGCAAGGAGGGCGACATTGTCAAGGGAACGGTTGCGGCCATCGCCGAATATCCGGAAAGCACCGCCTTCATCAAACTCGGCGACAGCGTGCACGGCAGGTTGCACCGCAGCGATTTGACCTGGTCGCGCATCAACCAGATTAGTTCGATGCTGTCGGTTGGCGATGAGGTTGAGGTGAAGGTTATGGAAATCGATGCCGAAAAGGAGCGCATCCGGGTTGGTGTCAAGCAGATCCAGCCGGATCCGCTCGAGCAGATCGAGAAGATGTATCCGGTTGGCTCGCGGCTGTTTGGCAAGGTTTCCGCGATCAAGGAATACGGCGCTTTCGTCGAGATTGACAAGGGTATTGAGGGGCTGGTGCACATCTCGGAGATGGACTGGCACAACAATAATGTAAATCCGGAGCAGATGGTCAAGATCGGCGAAGAGGTGGAAGTGATGCTGCTCAATGTCGATCTGGCAGCCCGGCGCATCTCGCTGGGTATGAAGCAATGTGCTCCCAATCCTTGGGAGAACTTTGCAACCGCTTATCGCAAGGGTAGCAAGTTCAAGGGAGCTATCCAGTCCAAGACCGAATTTGGTTTGTTCGTTTCATTGCCCGAGAATCTCAGTGGTCTGGTGCACATTTCCGATTTGTCCTACAGCGAATCCGGTGCCGATGCGCTCAAGAACTATCATGCCGGCCAGGAGGTTGAGGTGATCCTGCAAAGCGTTGATGTAGAAAAGCGACGGGTCTCGCTGGGCATCAAGCAGCTTATTCACGAGGACTTCGACAAGTATGTCAGCGAACATCCGGTTCGCACCCTGGTTACCGGCGAGGTTATCCAGATTGGCGACAAGGCAGCCCGGGTGCAGCTTGCGCCAAATGTGGTTGCGACCTTGCCGGCCAGGGAACTGGCTGCCGAGCGGGTGCGGGATCTGGCCGAGCACCTGAAAATCGGTGATCAGATCGAGGTGATGATCATCAATGTCGATTCGGAGAGGCATCACATGGTGTTGTCGATGAAGGCCAAGGACCGGGCGGTTGAAGTCGAGCAGTTGCGTGAGCTGCGCAAGCAGAACCGGGAGGCAGCAC
>JAPORI010000044.1:24930-27841 GCA_026710225.1 Betaproteobacteria bacterium | reverse complement strand
TACGGCACCGGCTCCTCCCGCGACTGGGCGGCCAAGGGCACCCGCCTGCTCGGGGTACGGGCAGTGATCGCATCCAGCTTCGAGCGCATTCACCGCTCCAATCTGCTCGGCATGGGCGTGCTGCCGCTGGAGTTTGCCCAGGAAGGCATCACTGCCGCCAGCCTCAAGCTTGCCGGCAATGAGATTTTCGCAATCGAGGGCATCAATGAGCCGATCGTCGCCCGCCAGCAAGCAACCCTGGTCATCGCCACTCCGGAAGGCGGCAGCCGCAAGGTGCCGCTGACAGTGCGCATAGACACCACAACCGAATGCGAATACTTTGCCGCCGGCGGCATCCTGCCGCATGTCCTCGGCGCCATCGCCAGCCAGCAGCAGCAATGATCGATCACAAGGAAAAGACATCGCTGCGCAACGCCTTTTCGCCGCAGCCGGATGATATGCCGACCGAGTTGCCGGTGTTTCCCCAGCACAATGTCCTGCTGCTGCCTGGCGGCCGGATGCCGCTAAACATGTTCGAGCCGCGCTATCTGGCGATGGTCCGCGATCAACTGGCGACTCCGCAGCGCCTGATTGGCATCGTCCAGTCGGTCAAGCCCTCCCGCAAGGGTGTGCAGGCGCCGTTGCGGGATACCGGCTGCGCCGGCAAGATCATCAATTTCACCGAGCACGATGACCGCTACCTGCTGCTGCTGGAAGGAGTATGTCGCTTCACAATCAGTTCCGAACTGCAACTGCAAAACGGCTACCGCCGGGTGACCGTTGACTGGAGCGGCCACCTTCAGGATCTGTATCTGGATCGCAATGACTATCCGAAAATCGATCGCAATCTACTCGAGAAGAAGTTGCGCATCTATCTGGAGCGGATGGGCCTGTCGGCAAACTGGGAAGCGATCGGCACCACCGAGGATCCAGCCCTGATCACTTCCCTGGCGATGCTGTGCCCGTTTTCGGCCGATGAAAAGCAGGCCCTGCTCGAGGCCGACTGCCCGCCGACGCTCACCAAGATGCTCTATTCGCTGCTCGAATTCGGCATCCACGAAAACAACCAAAGCGAAAGCCGCCACTGATCGCCGATGGGACAGACTGCAACCATAAGTTTCAGCCAGTTCGAGCGCGCCGCCGACTCGGAGTGCGCACCGCGCATTGCCGCCGCCCGCGCCCAGCTCGGTGAGCGCTGCGTGCTGCTCGCCCACCACTACCAGCGCGCCGATGTCTACTGCCACTCCGATTTGCAGGGCGATTCGCTGGAATTGGCGCGGCTGGCCGCGACAACCGACGCCGAAACGGTGGTCTTTTGCGGCGTCCACTTCATGGCCGAAGTCGCCGACCTGCTTACCGGTTCCGATCAGCGGGTAATCCTGCCGGATCTGGCCGCCGGCTGCACGATGGCCGACATGGCGTCGCTGGCCAAGATCAATCGTTGCTGGCGGGAACTGGCCGACTATCTGGATCCGGACTCGGAAGTGATGCCGGTCACCTACATCAACTCGGCCGCTGACTTGAAATCCTTTGTCGGATCCCGGGGCGGGATCGTCTGCACTTCCTCCAACGCCGAGCGGGTACTAGACTGGGCCTGGCAGCGACGCAACAAGGTGCTGTTCTTTCCCGATCAGCATCTTGGTCGCTGGAGCGCCCGGAAAATGGGGGTGGCGGCCGAGCACATCCAGGTGTGGGACTTCAATCAGCCGCACGGCGGCCTCAGCGAGGAGCAGATCGTCTCGGCCAAGATCCTGCTGTGGAAGGGGCACTGCTCGGTACACCAGATGTTCCGTCCCGAACACATCAGCGCCTGGCGGCAAAAGCATCCGGACGGAATCGTCATCGCCCATCCGGAATGCGCCTGGGAAGTGTGTGCAATGGCCGATGATGTCGGTTCGACCGCCCACATCCAGCGCACCGTCCGCGCTGCCAAGCCGGGCAGCCGTTTTCTGGTCGGCACCGAACTCAATCTGGTGCAACGGCTGGCGGTCGGGCAAGAGCCGCGGCAGGTGCACGTATCGTTCATGTCGCCGCTGGTATGCATGTGCTCGACGATGGCTCGCATCGATCCGCAGCACCTGGCCTGGTGTCTGGAGAACCTTGCCGACGGCAAGATCGTCAACCAGATTACGGTGCCCGAACAATTGCGCCAGCCGGCTACTGAGAGCATCACCCGGATGCTTGAGTTGGGCGCAGCCTCACCCGGGAGCAAAAATTGAGGTTTGATCAGTTGCGGGCAACCACAGTCTTGTGCGTGCGGCGCGGCAAGTCGGTTGCGATGGGTTCTGACGGTCAGGTAACCCTCGGCCAGTCGATCATCGCCAAGAGCACCGCCCGCAAGGTGCAGTTGCTGCGCAACAAGACGGTGCTCGCCGGCCTGGCCGGCAGCACTGCCGATGCGCTGATGCTCATGGAGATGTTCGAAAAGAAGCTCGACGCCCACCAGGGACGGCTGCGCCGCGCTGCCGAGGAACTGGCAAAGGCCTGGCGCACCGATCGCAGCCTGCGCCGGCTGGAAGCCGAACTGGCGGTTGCCAACAGCCGGGAGATGTACCTGCTTTCCGGCGGTGGCGACGTGATCGAGCCGGACAACCAGATAGTCGCAATCGGCAGCGGCATGGGCTACGCCCTGGCCGCAGCCCGGGCTCTGCACGACAACACCAAGCTTGACGCCGAGGCGATTGTCCGCAAGGCGCTCGGCCTGGCGGCCGAGTTATGCATCTACACCAACGACCAGCTTACCGTCCATGTCATAGAAGATGATTGATCCGGAACAGCTAACCCCGGCGCGCATCGTCGAGGAGCTCAACAAGTACATAGTCGGCCAGGACCAGGCCAAGCGCACGGCGGCAACCCCGAGGCGCAACCGCTAGCGGCGGCAGCCGCTCGCCGACCGCGAACACCGTCACCAGGAGCCCCCCAACGACATCGC
>JAPORI010000044.1:0-24920 GCA_026710225.1 Betaproteobacteria bacterium | reverse complement strand
CGCAACCGCGGGCGGCGCCCGCAGGTGGCCAACCGCGATCTGCAAGATGAGATCACCCCCAAGAACATTCTGATGATCGGCCCCACCGGCGTCGGCAAGACCGAGATATCCCGCCGGCTGGCGCGCATGGCCGGGGCGCCGTTCATCAAGGTCGAAGCCACCAAGTTCACCGAGGTCGGTTATGTCGGCCGCGATGTCGATTCGATAATCCGCGATCTGGCCGAGATTTCCTACGAGCAGACGCGCAGCGATCTGGCTGAAGAGGTGCGGGAAGCGGCCGAGAGTGCCGCTCAGAAAACCATCCTCGACCGGATGGCGCTGTCTCCGGAAGATCGGCAAAAGATGAAGTTGGAGCTGGATGCCGGCGAATACGACCAGACGCAGGAAGTCGAGGTGGAAGTTTCGCAAAGCGCCCAGTTGATGACCCCTGATCTGGCCGGAATGCCCGGCATGGAGGAGATCGGCATGAAGATGCAGTCGGCGCTGAGCGGCATGATGCCCAAGAAGAAGCGCAAGATGCGCATCGGCGACGCTCTCGATCAGCTTACCGAGGAAGAGATCGACAACCGTCTCGACAGCAATGACATCCGCGACGAAGCGCTCGAGCGCATTGAGCAAAGCGCGATAGTCTTCATTGACGAGATCGACAAGATCGCAGTCGGCGGCGGCGGCGGTAGCGGCGGCGCCAATGTCGATGTATCCCGGCAGGGAGTCCAGCGCGACTTGCTGCCGCTGATCGAAGGCACCACGGTCTCGACCCGCTACGGACTGGTCAACACCGATCATATCCTGTTCATTGCCTCCGGATCGTTTCACTTCGCCAGCCCCTCCGATCTGATCCCGGAACTGCAGGGACGGCTGCCGGTAAAAGTAGAACTCTCGCCGCTTACCGTCGACGATTTCGCCAAGATTCTCGACGGCACCGAGCACTGCCTGATGCGTCAGTACGAAGCGCTGCTCAAGACCGAAGGCCTGTCGCTGCGCTTCTCCCCTGAAGCGGTGCACCGGATCGCCGAAATCGCTCAACTGCGCAACGAGCAGGACGAGAACATTGGTGCCCGCCGGCTGCACACCCTGATGGAAAAGCTGCTTGAAGACACCGCCTTCGGCGCCGACTTGCTGCAGGGCAAGAAAGTGGTGTTCGACGCCAAGATGGTTGACGAGAGTCTGCAGGTGCTCGCCGGCGACAGTGCCTCGTCCCGCTATATAATCTGACATCTTTTCTCGCAACTACCAAATCCACCGCCTTATGCGCATCTTTCCAGTCAATCTGTCTTTTTGCCCCGTTTCCCTGGCCCGACGCAGCGTAGCCTTTCTGATCGCAGTGTGTATAGGCCTGCCGCCAAGCAGTGTGCAGGCGCACGGCCTACCCGATTTCACCGTTTTGGTCGAGCAAAACCGCGAATCGGTGGTGAGCATATCCTCTTCCAGCATCGTGCGTGAGCAGCAGTTTCCTTTTCCGTTCCCATTTCTCGACCCGCGCCTGATGCCACAACTGCCGCCGCGCGAGCGGCGCCGCTCCGGCTTCGGATCAGGATTCATCCTCTCCGAGGACGGCTACATCCTCACCAACGAGCATGTCGTGCGCGGCGCCACCGAACTGAAAATCGAGCTGTTTGACGGCAGCGAATACGAGGCGGAAGTGATCGGCAGCGACGAGTTGACCGACATCGCCCTGATCAAGATCGAACCGGAAAGCAAGTTGCGGCCGGCCATCATCGGCACCGCCGAGAATCTTAAAGTCGGCGAGTGGGTAATCGCAATCGGCTCGCCGCTGCGGCTAAAGAACACGGTTACCGCCGGCATCGTCAGCGCCATCGAGCGCGATGCATCGAGCGTCTACGTACCATTCATCCAGACCGATGCGGCAGTCAATCCGGGCAACTCCGGCGGACCGCTGCTCAATCTGAAAGGCGAGGTGATCGGCATCAACTCCCAGATCATCTCGCCAACCGGATCATTTGCCGGCTATTCGCTGGCCATCCCGATCGATCTGGCGATCGGGATTCACCACAAGTTGCGCAGCGGACCAGTCAAGCGCGGCCTGCTCGGGGTAAAGTTCGGCATCTTGACTGACGAGCAGCGAGATGTGATGCAGTTGCCGGGAATATACGAAGGCGGAGCGCTGGTATCGGAAGTGGTGCCTGGTTCCGGTGCCGACAAGGCTGGCGTCGAGATTGGCGATGTGATCATTTCCTACAACGGCACCCCGATCAAGGATATGCCGGATTTGCCCCGTCAGGTCGCGGCAACCAAGCCGGGCAGCACCGCCAGTTTTCAGGTGTGGCGCAACGGCGAGGTAATCAAGTTGCAAGCGCAAATCGGCGAACTCGGTGAAGAAACGGCAGCCGCCGAAGAAGAGGAAGCAAGTGAACTGGCTTCCGAAACCCTGGGAATGGTGCTGCGCGATCTTAGCGAAGAGGAACGCCAGAAGTTCGAAACCGCAGTCGGGGCGATTCTGGAAGGTTTTGTTCCCGGCAGCAGCACGCCGGATGAACTGGTTGCCAAGATTCCGCCCGGATCGCTGATTTACCGGATCGTATTCGAAGGCCGGACGATCGGCTTTCGCGACGCGGCCCAGTTGTCAGGATTTCTCAAGAAGATCAAGGGCGGCAAGATCGGCTTTTGGATCAAGGCCTCGCCAGAGCAAAACCTTATTCTGGTAACTGCCGATCTGGATGCCAAGTCCGACGACGAGGACGAGAGCCAGCTAGACGATCAGCAGTAGCGCGCTAAGCGCCGGTTAATTCGCCAAGCGCCTCAGCGGCTTCGGCCGCCCAGTAACTGACGATTCCGGATGCACCAGCGCGCTTGAAGGCGATCAGGCTCTCCAGCACCGCCGGAGTGCGCTCGATCCAGCCGGCTTCCGATGCGGCGGCCAGCATTGCGTACTCACCGGATACCTGATAGGCAAGCACCGGCACCGGGCTGAGTTCGGCCAGGTCGCGTACTATGTCAAGACAGGGCATTCCCGGCTTGACCAGCAGCATGTCGGCTCCTTCCTCGACATCCAGTTCCGCTTCCAGACGCGCTTCCCGGCGGTTGCGAAAATCCATCTGGTAGGTGCGCTTGTCGCCTTTCAGTTTCGCCGCCGATCCGAGCGCGTCGCGAAACGGGCCGTAGAAGGCTGATGCATACTTGACCGCATACGAAACAATCAGGGTATCGGAAAACCCGGCATGTTCCAGGCTTTCCCGAATCACCCCGATGCGGGCGTCCATCATGTCGGAAGGGGCAACGATGTCGGCGCCGGCGCCAGCCAGCGACAGCGCCTGCCGGGCCAGGCAGGCGACGGTCTCGTCGTTGAGCACGCTTCCATCTTCGGCCAGCAGCCCGTCGTGTCCGTGTTCGGTGTATGGATCCAAAGCGACATCAGCCATCACCCCCAGATCCGGAAACTCGCGCTTGATCGCGCCAATCCGCCTTTGCACCAGCCCATCATCATTCCAGGCTTCACGGCCGTCGGCGCTGCGCAGATCGTCGGCAAGACAGGGAAACAGCGCAACCGCGCTCAAACCCAGCCGGCTGGCGCGTTCGCAGCGGGCAAGCAATGACTTCTCGTCAAGCCGCTGCACCTGCGGCATCGAGGAGATTGCCGCCGGAGTTGATTCGGCGTGAATAAACAGCGGCCAGATCAAGTCGCGGCTGGCAAGATTGCTCTGCGCAACCAGATCGCGAACGAAGGTGCGGCTGCGCATCCGGCGCGGCCGCCGGCGCAGCCGCATTTTATTGGTTTCCCGCTTTGCCATGCAAATCCGATTCTAATTGCCGCTCACCGATGTCTTCACATCAGCAAAACATCAATGGCCGCGTCAACCATTTCCCGGGCGATGGCATCCTCGCTGACGAACACGTCGCCGATTTGCCGCGGCAGCACGAAACGCAGATGACCGGCGCGCTTCTTGTCGCTGGCCATCGCCTGATGCAGCCGCTCCCGATCGTGATCCGGCCAGCGCTGCGGCAGCGGGTGGTCCGGATGGGAAGCGGCCGCCAGCCGCCCTGCTACCTGATCGAACAGCTCGGCTTCACCAACCCCGACTGCGGCTGCCAGCCGGCAGGCGGCGAGCAGCCCACAGGCAACCGCCTCGCCGTGACTGATGCCCTCGTATCCCAGTGCCGCTTCCAGCGCATGGGCAAAGGTGTGCCCGAGATTGAGCAGCGCCCGCCGGCCGCGCTCGCGCTCGTCAGCAGCGACTATCGCCGCCTTGCACTTTACATTGGCCGCGACTAGAGTCGCGATTTGCTCCGGCGACAATTGCGCCAGATTGGTATCGGCAAGCATGCTGCCAAGAAGTTGCCAAAGCTTTTCATCCAGAACTGCGTGCTTGACGACTTCGGCCATCCCCGCCGACCAGTGCCTAGGTGGCAGGCTGGCCAAGGTTTGCGAATCGGCGATCACGATCTGCGGCTGGCGGAACACGCCGATCAGGTTCTTGCCGGCGGCCAGATTGATGCCGGTCTTGCCGCCGATTGACGCATCGACCTGGGCAAGCAGCGTGGTCGGAACATAGACGCAGGCAATCCCGCGCTGATAGATGCCGGCGGCAAATCCGGCCAGATCGGTGATCACCCCGCCGCCCACCGCAACCAGGGCATCAGCGCGCTCGAGGCCGGCAGCTGCCATTGCATCACACAGTCTGATAACCTCCGGCCAGTTCTTTGATGCCTCCCGACCGGCAACCGCAACCGTCTCCACCACCGCACCGGCAAGCGCCTGCCTTACCAGTTGCCCATGGCTGGCAACCAGTTCCTCGTCGCACACCATCAGCACCCGCCGCGCGTCCAGCGATTCATAACTGGCGGCCTGGCCGGCCAGTCCCGCTCCGATCAGGATGTCACTGCTGCGGCCGTCGGCCAGCTCAAGCCGGTGCCGGGCGATGGTTGTCATTACAGCCGCCTCAGGCCAGCGCGGCAACGATGCGCCGGCAGGTATCCTGCGGCGCTTCCGGCTTGTCGATGCGCACCGTGCAATCGGCCAACTGACGGTAAATCGAGGTGCGCTCGGCAAGCAGTTGGCTGATCTGGTCGCTCAACTGGTTGGCATCAAGCAGCGGCCGGTTGCCGCCATCGCCAATGCGCCTGATCAGTTCATGATCGGGAAGTTCCAGATATGCACAACGGCAGCCGGCCAGCAGGTCGCGGTTTTTCGTGCGCAGCACGCAGCCGCCGCCGGTGGCAATCACCGCCGGTGACTTGGCCAGTGATTGCGCCAGCTGCTCGCTTTCAAGATCACGAAAATGCTCCTTGCCGTCTTCGGCAAAGATGCTCACTATGCTCTTGCCAAGCCTGGCTTCAATCTGCGCATCAATATCGATCCAGTCAAGTTTCAACTCGGCGGCCACCAGCGGCGCCAGGGTGCTCTTGCCGGCACCCATCATCCCGATCAGCGCGATGCTGCGCGGCTCGCTCACGGATACAGCCTTTCGCACTGCCAGGCTGCGCTTTCGGCTGCGCGCCAAAACCTGATTCGCTCGTGCAGCCGGTGCTCCCCTTCCTGCCAGAACTCGATCTGGCCGGGCACCAGGCAAAAGCCGGTCCAGTGATCCGGCAGGGGAACCTCATCCCCGGGATACTGCGCATCGGCAATCCGGCATGCTTCCTGCAACTGCTCGATGCTCGCCAGCGGGCGCGATTGCCGGGAAGCCCAGGCGCCGATCCGACTCGGCCGGGAACGGGTTGCAAAATAGGCGGCTACCTGCCCCCGCTCGAGTTCGAAGACGCTGCCCCGGCAACGCAGTTGCCGACCCTGTTCGCGCCAGTAGAAAGCCAGCGCCGCCTGTTGCCTATCCTGCAACTGCCGACCCTTGGCACTGTCTCGATTGGTGAAGAAATGGGCACCATTGTGGTCAATCCTCTTTACCAGCACATAGCGCGCATCGGGCATCCCGTCGCCGTCGGCAGTGGCCAGGCAGGCGGCGTCCGGATTGTCGGCAATCTGGGCAACAGCCTCGGCCAGCCATTGGCCCATCACGGCAAGCGGGTCGGATTGCGGGGGGATGTTCAGTTCGGGCACGATGGCGATTCTCTCACACCGGCGGCCGCGGGACAGCATCAGGTAGAATCTTTCCCCCGGCTGCCAGATGCCCCCAATTAGCAGGCGGAAGTAGCTCAGTTGGTAGAGCGCAACCTTGCCAAGGTTGAGGTCGCGAGTTCGAGTCTCGTCTTCCGCTCCCCAACAGGTCTGCTGGCCAAGGTGATAGAATGGGTTTGCCACTGGCGGCCCACCCGGTCCGCCCCGCCCCGCAATGTAAATGAGTTCAAAAGCCACGGAAAAAAAGAAGGCCGGTGCCGCAGATGCCGAGTTGCCCATTGAAGAGATAAGGATGGCGGCCCTGGCACTCACCGAACTGGCGACCTCCCTGCACGAACTGGTCTCCTACCTGAACCAGAATCCGCAAATGCGTGAACTGCCCGCATCGATTCGCGAACTGTCCAAGCGCATTTCGGTTCTGTCAACGCGGCTGTGAAGCAAAAGCACCGGCTGCGGCTATCATTCTTGCAGAGAATCTGTAGTTAGACACTCTGCCTTTTCTGCGGCGGGATGGCAGAGTGGTCATGCAGCGGCCTGCAAAGCCGTGTACGCCGGTTCGATTCCGACTCCCGCCTCCATTTTTTCTTGTTCTGATTCGGAAAATGATCAGAGCCGATTAAAACTTCTGGCAAGATTTTTGCCAGTTGTTGCTGGCAATTACAGCACAAATTAATCTTATTTAATACTAGCAGCCGGCCTCTTGAAAATTCTGATCAAATCACAAGAGCCATATGCCCTCTAGCAGGCTGAAAATTCACGCACCGCATCAACCAGAATCGCCATGCTCTCCGGATCAGTCTCCTTGCCTATTCCGTGGCCGAGATTGAATATACGGCCGCCGGCACCAGTGCCGTGTGCGGCAACCGTGCGCGCAATCGCAGAGCGCAGGGTCTCGCGGTCGGCAAGCAACGCGGCCGGATCCAGATTGCCCTGCAAGGCCGTCTGCTCACCCACCGCCGCGCGCACCTCCACCAGATCGGCTTGCCAGCCAACCCCGATTGCATTCGCTCCGGCGGCAACCATTTTGCCTGCCACCTGCTCGGCGTTGCGCGGAAAGACGATTATCGGCAGATCGATTCCGGCTTCGCGCAGCAGAGCAATCACCTTTGCAGCCGGCTTGACCACATGCTCATCCAGATAATGCGGCGCGGCCAGAGCCGCCCAGGATTCAAACAGCATCAGCACGTCAGCGCCGGCAGCCGCCTGCGCCGACAGACAGGCGGCAACCGCTCGGGTGGTTCTGTCAATAAGCTCCGCAAACGCCTGCGGCTCGGTGAGCATTAATCTTCGAGCCAGAGCAAACTCGCGGCCGCCGGAGCCCTGCACCATGTAGCAGGCCAGCGTGAACGGTGCACCGGCAAAGCCAATCAGCGCAACATCCTCGGCCAGTTCGCCACGACAGGCGCCAATTGTCGCCGCCACCCCGGCAAATGCATCCACGCCCGGTTCGGCGAGGGAGGCAATCATCTTTTCGTCAGCAGCCGGCCGGGCCAGAAACGGCCCTTCGCCCTCGGCAAAACCCAGTTCGCAGCCAAGCGCATCGGCGACGATCAGGATGTCGGAAAAGACGATCGCCGCATCCAGCCGATAGCGGCGCAGCGGCTGGAGGGTTGCAGTGCAGGCCATTTCCGGGCTGTTGCACAGATTGAGAAAGGAACCGGCCTGCTTGCGCAACTTGCGGTATTCGGGCAGATAGCGGCCGGCCTGGCGCATCACCCACAGCGGCATCCTCTCCTGCTTCTCGTTGCGCAGGGCGCGCAACAGCAGGGCATCCGGATTACAGGCAGCCATCGTCTCCTAAACTAGAATCTGAGCGCATGGAAACTTTCGCTGGCAAGAACATCCTGGTAACCGGGGTACTCAACAACCGCTCGATCGCCTATGCGATCGCCAAGGTACTGTCCGAACGGGGTGCGAACCTCGCCCTCACCTATCAAAGCGACGAGCGGCTGCGCGCCAAGGTCGAGGCTTTGGCCGCCAAGGACTTTCCGCAAGCGAAAGTCTATCCGCTTGACGTTGCCTCCGACGAGCAATGCGACGCGCTGGCCGCAGCGCTGGCCAATGACTTTAGCCGCATCGACGGTTTCGTCCACTCGCTCGCCTATGTCGAGCGCAGCGCCCTGGCCGGCGCCTACCACTCCAGCACCAGCCGCGCTCATTTCGCCCAGGCGCTTGACATCAGCGCCTATTCGCTTACCGCTCTGGCCGCCCGCCTCGCGGCGATCATGCCGCCGGGAGCGGCGATCGTCTCGTTGACCTACATCGGCTCGCAACTGGCAATCCCCAACTACAACGTGATGGGCGTGGCCAAGGCGGCTCTGGAAAGTTCGGTGCGCTACCTGGCCGCCAGTCTGGGACCGGCGGGCGTGCGGGTCAACGCAGTCTCCGCCGGACCGATCAAGACGCTGGCTGCGTCGGCGATCAGCGGCCTGGGGGAGATGCTCAAGCAGGTTGCGGCCACCTCGCCGCTGCGCCGCAACGTCACTCAGGAGGAAGTCGCCAAGGCCGCCGCCTTTTTGCTCGGGCCCGATGCAGCGGGCATAACCGGGGAGATAATTCATGTTGACGCGGGACAGCACATAAGTCCGGGGATCGAAGGCGCTTAGCCCTCTCCCTCGTAGTTGACGTCATAGTCGTCGATCAGATCGCCGAGAAATACGTTTTCGGCCGTCTGCCGATCGTTGCGCATCAGAATGCCGGACAGCCGCTCCTTGACCTCCTCATCCGGCTCCTGTTCAATGATGTCCTCAACGGCAATGATGTTGACGGTCTCCTTTTCCGGGTCATAGGCAAACGCGTATCCGGGCAACTGATCACCAACATTGATGCCGGCAAAGGCGGCATTGATGTCGTTGACGTGAAAGCCCTCCGGCGTCTTCTCGCCCTGGCCGATTATGGCCGCCTCGGCTGAAAACTCGACTCCCGCATCTTGCTCATCTTCGCCGCCGAGCAGATCCTTGATGATCTGCTCGGCGCTGGCTGCCGCCGCCTGCAGCGCCTTTTGGGTGATGACGTTTTCCGATATATCTTCGGCAACATCATCAAACTCCCGCAACCGGCGCGGCTCGTGCTCGAGTATCTTGACGATCAGGTAGCGCTCGCCGACTTCAGCAGAAATCAGCCCGGAACTGGCTCCGGTTGAGGTTGCCGCCAGATCAATGATCTCCTCGAGCAAATCAGCATCCTGAAAGTCTTCCGGATTCTCGTATTCGCGGTATTCGCGCTCGTGCACCCAGTCGGTGGTGTATATGCTCACCGGCACCCCGCTTGCCGCCAGCGGCTCGAGTTCGTCAACGAGCACATATGCCTGGTCCTCGAGGCGGGCGGCGTTCTCCTCGAACAGGGCCAGCGACTGTTCGCGGCGCAACTCGACAACCAGATCGTCGCGCATCTCATCGTAGTCGAGCTGGCTGGCGCCGATCAGGCCGGCCACCCGGTAGACCTGCCAGTTGCCGTCGATCTCGATCGGCTCGATCACCGCCGGCACCTCGGCTGCAAATACCGGCTCGGCGACTTCCGGCGGCAGGTCTTCACGGGTCAAAAAGCCCATGTCGCCGCCGGACGACCTGCTGCCGGCATCCAGCGAATTATCTTTAGCCAACTGGGCAAAGTCATCCGGATTGGCAATGGCCTGCTCGTAAATCCGGCTGGCTGCCGCCTCATCTGCAACCACGATCAACTGCAACTGCCGCTCCTCACGACCGGCCGCCTCCTGATTGCGCTGCTCAAACAACTCCCTGAGCCCCTCCTCGTCAATCTCAACGAGTTCCTCCATGTCCTGCCGCCTTATGTCGGCTACCTGCATCCGCACCCGCTCCGGCACCACATACAGATACTGGTTCTGGCTGTAATAGGCGTTCATCTCCTCTTCGCTGGCCTCAATACCCTCCTTGAAGTCATCGATCGGCAACTCGAACTTGCGCACCCGGCGCTGCTGGGCGATGAAGGCGGCCGCAGCATCGACGAAATCATCATTGAGCAGGATCGAGTCGGAAACCACGCTCGAAAAGCGGAAGATCGAGATGCGATCCTCCATCTGGCGGATGAACTCGTTCTCGTCGGTAACCAAGGCGTTGAAGCGATCGCGGGAGAAGCGATCCTCGACCTGAAAGTCCTCTATCTGGCGAATCTCGCCGATCAGTTCTTGCTCGGTCGGTGCTAGCCCGGCATCCTCGATCACCGCCAGAGCGACGAAGCGGGCGGCGACGTTGCCTCTCATGCCGCTCTCGATCCGGGCGCGCACCTCCGGATCATCAGCCTGCTCATCCTCGAGCCGGGCCAGTTCGGCCTCGACCATCTCGTTGAGCTGGGCCTGCGACAGTATCCGGCTGCCCAGACTGACCGCGCTCTGCTCGCCCTCCAGCACCCCGACACCGGAGAACACCAGCATCCCGGCCAGCAGGGCTATGACTATAGTGCGCATGTCATCATTGACAAACCATCACCGATTGCGATTGCAAGGCGGCCGCACCGGCTACCGGCACCCCGCCGGTGGCCGGAAACAGTGGCGGAGCTGACGGGATTCGAACCCGCGACCTTCGGCGTGACAAGCCGACACTCTAACCATGCTGAGCTACAGCTCCGCAGCCGCTGAAACTGCGGATAGCCGCGCCACAACTGCCGAATAGCTTCCCTGCTTTGCGGAAAAACTCAAGTGGGTGCTGAGAGATTCGAACTCCCGACCCCCGCCGTGTAAAGGCGATGTTCTACCACTGAACTAAGCACCCCCGCAATCGCATACGGGGAAGGAAGAACTACTTGACGGCGTCCTTGAGGCCCTTGCCAGCGCGAAACTTGGGGGTCTTGCCGCCCTTGATCTTGATCGTCTCGCCAGTCTTGGGGTTGCGGCCAGTGCGCGCCTTGCGCACCGCAATCGCAAAGGTGCCGAAGCCGACAATGGTCACCGGCCGGCCCTTCTTGAGCGACTTGGTGATCGCCTCGATGGTCTCGTCAATGACTCTCTTGGTGGAAGCCTGGCTTTCACCGGTCTTCTCGGCAACGTCCGAAACCAGGTCGGCTTTGCTGAGTGCGGGCTGTGCTTTCATAATTTTGCTCCTTGTGGTTGGATACCGGAATCGCTCATGCGATGATGAGAATTTTAGCATAGGTTTGGCGAGCCTCCCGGCCGCGGCTACTTTTTCCGCTCATCAGGGGGCTCTCAGTTGGCAACCGCCGGCGGCTTGACCGAGGCCACCTGCCGCCGGGGACGGCGCGGCCGCTCGGGCATCTGGCGCTTGACTCCCAGCACCTGCTCGATGGCTTCGTCTATCCACTTGACGAAGCGAATTTCAATGCTGGCCAGCAGTTCCGGGTTGATTTCCTCAATATCCTTGCGGTTGTCCTCCGGCAGCAACACCTGCTTGATCTCGCCGCGCACCGCCGCCAGCAGCTTCTCCTTGATGCCGCCCACCGGCAGCACCTCGCCGCGCAGGGTTATCTCTCCGGTCAAGGCAATGTCGGCCCGAGCCGGCACCCCGGTAAGCGCCGAGATCATCGCGCACACGACCCCGATGCCGGCCGAGGGGCCGTCTTTGGGGATCGCCCCCTCCGGCAGGTGGATGTGCAGATCGACCCGGCGCGGGAAGTCCTCAGGCAACTCGAGCGCCTGGGCGCGGGCGCGCACGACGCTGTAGGAGGCCTCTATCGATTCGCGCATCACCTCGCCGAGCTTGCCGGTGCGCACGATTTTGCCGGAGCCGGGCATCTTCACCGATTCGATGTTGAGCAGATCGCCGCCGGTCTCGGTCCAGGCCAGCCCGACAACCTGACCGACCTTGCCCTCGTCCTTGGCCTTGCCGAACATGTAGCGCTTGACGCCGAGCAACTTGTTGACCTTGGCCGGGGTTATCGTCTTGGCGGCAAAGGCCTCCGACGCCTTTTTCCTGGGCGCCTTGCCGGCGGAGCGCCGGGCCACAGCCATGGCGTTCTCGGTCACCACCTTGCGGCATATCTTGCGCAGTTCGCGCTCGAGCTGGCGCACCCCGGCCTCGCGGGTGTAGCAGCGCACTATCTCGCGCAGCGAACCTTCGCCAATCTTCAGGCGGCCGTCCGGAATGCCGGTCTGCTCCATCGACTTGGGAATCAGGTGCCGCTTGGCGATCATCAACTTCTCCGGCTCGGTGTAACCGGCGACCGGAATGATTTCGAGACGGTCCAGCAGCGCCGGCGGGATGTTGTAGGAGTTGGAAGTCGCGATGAAGAAAACTTCGGAAAGATCGTAATCGACTTCGGCATAGTGATCCATGAACGCCTTGTTCTGCTCCGGATCGAGAACCTCGAGCAAGGCCGCGGCCGGGTCGCCGCGAAAGTCGTAGCCCATCTTGTCTATCTCATCGAGCATGAACACCGGATTACGGGTGCCAGCCCGGGTCATGCACTGGAGGATTCGCCCAGGCATCGAGGCGACATAGGTGCGGCGGTGGCCGCGGATCTCGGCCTCGTCGCGCAATCCGCCCAGCGCCATGCGCACATATTCGCGGCCGGTTGCCCGGGCCACCGAGCGTCCCAGCGAGGTCTTGCCCACCCCCGGCGCGCCGACGATGCACAGGATTGTCCCCTGCGGCTGTTTGACCCGCTGCTGGACGGCGAGATGCTCGATAATCCGCTCCTTGACCTTCTCGAGGCCGTAGTGATCCTCGTCAAGAACCTGACGGGCCTTGATCAGATTCGGATTGACCGGCGAGCGCTTTGACCAGGGCAACTTGGCGAGCGTCTCCAGATAGTTGCGCAACACCGCCGATTCCGGCGCCATCGCCGGCACGATCGACAACTTGCGCAACTCCTGCTTGCATTTGTTGAGCACCGCTTCCGGCATTCCGGCCGCTTCGATCTGCTTTTTGAGATCCTCGAGATCCTCGCTGCCGTCGTCGCCGAGTTCGCTTTGGATCGCCTTGGCCTTCTCATTGAGATAGTATTCGCGGTGATTCTTCTCGATCTGGCTTTTAACCCGGCCACGCAGGCTGCGCTCGATCCGGCATACTTCCAGATCCTTGCCGAGAATCTCGATCAGTTTTTCGGCCCGGGCGCGCACATCGGCCATCTCGATCATCTCCTGGCGCACCAGCACATCGATGCTGTAAGCGTAGGCGATGAAATCGGCCAGCCGGCCGAGTTCGTCAATCTTGCGCGCCGAATCAACCGTGTCGGAACTGATTTCGGTGCGCGGATGCTTGCTTAGTTCAACGAAGTATTCGATGATCTGGTTGCGCAATCCCTTGGCGGTGCTCTCGGAAGGCTGATTACTGTCGGATACCACCGCAAACTCGGCGCTCATCACCCGATTGCGGCCAACCGGCAGTTGACACTCCCCGATCCTGATTCTCTGCAAGCCCTCGACAAGCGCCTTGACCGAACCGTCGGCCAGGCTCACGCTCTGGATTACCCTGGCCAGGCAGCCAATGTCATGGAGCTGATCGCGCTCGGGTATCGGGATGTCGGCAACCCGCTGAGCTACCAGCAGCAGGCTGGTGCCCTCTTTTTGCGCCTTCTCGACTGCGGCCATGGAAAAGTCGCGGCCGACATACAGCGGCACCACCACCCCCGGGAACACCACCAGATCTCGCAGCGGGAGAACGGGCAGAACTGCTTTCTTGAAATTGTCGTCCGACGGCTTGTTCATGGTTGCTATCTTGTCAAAGTCTCCCGAATAATATTGGCTACCGGGGAAATTTTACCACCAGTCCGCCACAGACAGTTGGCGGCCGGCGCTTGGGCTAGCGCTTGCCGCCGGCGGCCACCTTGCTCTCGTCGGTGCGGGGGCGCCGCCGGCGGACGGTGGTCTTGGCCGGATGCTGCACCAGATAGGGCTTGCGCTCGCCGCTGATGACCTTTGCATCGACCACCACCTCGCCGCCGGTGCCGGCGTTGCGCACCATGGTCGGCACATCGTAGAACAGGTCAAGCAGGCACTTCTCGACCACCGAGCGCAGGCCACGCGCCCCGCTTGCCCGCTGGTGGGCGAGTTCGGCGATCGCCTCCACCGCCGCTGGTTCGAAGGTTACTGAAACCCCCTCGAATTCAAGCAACTTGGCATACTGCTTGAGCAAGGCGTCGCGCGGCTCGCGGAAGATGCGCATCAAATCCGGGATGCCGAGCGGATCGAGCACCGAAACCACCGGCAGCCGCCCGACGAACTCCGGAATCAGGCCGTAGCGGATCAGATCATCCGGCTCGAGCTGGGAGAGCAGCTTGGCCTCGGCCCGTTCCCGATCGGCGGCGGCATCGACTTCGGCGACGAAGCCAAAGCCCGAGCGCGACTGGCGGCGGGCGACTATCTTGGCCAGTCCGTCAAAGGCACCGCCGCAGACAAACAGGATGCCGGTGGTATCCACCGATACCGTCTCCTTGTTCGGATGCTTGCGGCCGCCCTGCGGATTGACCGAGGTTACCGTCCCTTCAACCAGCTTGAGCAGCGCCTGCTGCACCCCCTCGCCGGAAACGTCCCGGGTAATCGACGGATTGTCGTTCTTGCGGGCGATCTTGTCGATCTCGTCGATGTAGACTATCCCCCGCTGGGCGTCGGCGATGTTGTAGTCGGCCGCCAGCAGCAGCTTCTGGATTATGTTCTCGACATCCTCGCCGACATAGCCGGCCTCGGTCAGGGTGGTGGCATCGACGATCACGAACGGCACCTTCAGGAAACGGGCCAGCACCTGAGCGAGCAGGGTCTTGCCCGAGCCGGTCGGGCCGACCAGCAGCACATTGTTCTTGCCGAGCAACTCGCCGGAACTCTCGTTGTGGTAGATCTTCTTGTAGTGGTTGTAGACCGCAACTGCGAGCACCTTCTTGGCGTGGCCCTGGCCGATCACGTAGCCATCGAGATGCTCCCTGATCTCGGCCGGGGTCGGCAGTTCGCTGATGCTGTCGACAATGACGCTCTTTTGCTTCGGGCGCAGCAGCCGCGCGCAACTGCGCACGCACTCCGAGCAGATGTAGGCGTCGCCGCCGGAAACCATGTCTGCAACCGCTGAGCGCGACTTGCCGCAAAACGAGCAGCGCGTATCGCGCAGTCGTGACGGCTTTTTACTTCTTGGCATTTTGCTTTTTTCCCTCCTGTTTTCGATCCTGCTTGATCGCGTCGATCAGTCCGTAGGAGACTGCATCGGCCGCATCAAAGAAATTGTCCCGGTCGGTGTCCTGGGATATGCGCTTGATGCTCTTGCCGGTGTGGCGGGCGAAGATGCCGTTTACCCGCTCGCGCATCTTGAGCATCTCGTTGGCATGAATCTCGATGTCGCTGGCCTGGCCGGAAAAGCCGCCGAGCGGCTGGTGAATCATGATCCGGGAGTTGGGCAGCGAAAAGCGCTTGCCGGGCGCGCCGGCGCACAGCAGCAAGGCGCCCATCGAGGCGGCCTGGCCGGTGCAGATGGTGCACACGTCGTTGTTGATGAAGTTCATCGTGTCGTAGATGGCCAGACCGGCCGAAACCGAACCGCCCGGCGAGTTTATATACATCGCAATGTCCTTGCCGGGCATCTCCGACTCCAGAAACAGCAATTGGGCGATGATCGTGTTGGCGGTGGCGTCGTCGATGGGGCCGGCGAGAAAAATGATGCCCTCCTTGAGCAGCCGCGAATAGATGTCAAAGGCGCGCTCGGAGTTGCCGGTCTGCTCGACGACGATTGGCACATAGGCGCTGCCGGAAGCCATCAGCCCTGCTCCGGGTTGGCCGACGGTGGCAAATCGATCGCTTCGCCGGCATCGATGCGCTCGATCATCTTCTCGAGCTGGGCAAAACTCATCGTTTCGGCAACGTTGCGCGCCCGGTCGATCACCAGATCGCAGAACTTGCTCATGCTTACCTGCGAGCGCACCTGATCCATGCTTTGCTTGTCGGCCTTGAATCTCTGCTTGAACAGCTTCGGATCCTCGTATTGGACCGACATCGCATCCAGATAGGCATCGATCTCGGCCTCATCCGGCAGCAGGCGGTTGACCAGCACATACTCCTGAATGAGCATTCGCCGGCGCATACCGCTTTCGATGCGCTGCATGACCTCGGCCAGCCCGCGCTCGCCGACGTTGGCGAGGAAATCCCGACCGCCGCGCTTGGCCATTGACTGGCGCCAGTTGAGCAGTTCACCGGTCAACTCGAACTGCGGCAGCTCGAAGGGTTCGGCGGTGCGATCAAGCAAATCCTCGCAGCGGCGCATCATCACCTTGGTGATCATCTGCTGCATGTGGGAGGCGTGCATCTTGCGAAACGATTCCTCGAACTGCTCAAGACTTTTGCACTCAGGCTCGATCTTCTGGATGAACTCGAGGTTCAATTCGGCAACCTGCGGCTTTTCGATCTTGACGATCCTGACCGCTATCCCCGATTCGGGGATGGTGCGGCTCTCCCCGACCCGGGCGCCGACAAACAGTTCGTGCAAATGCGGATCGCGCCCCTCCTGCAACCAATAGGGCATTGGCTCGGAATTGCCCGAGGGCGACTGCGAAACCAGCATCAGGCGATCGCCACTGGCGCAGGCTGCATCGCTGTCTTTCCATTCAGGCATCTTGCTGGGCAAATCGGCGATGAGCTTGGCGTAGAAATCGCCGCCAACATCCGGCTCGGGCACCTTGATCTCGTGCCCACCCAGATCCGGCAAGGCAATCGTCGGACGCACCTCGAACGCGTATACACCCTCGTAGTTGCCGCCCGGCTCGGTAGGATCGACATAGTAAATCGGCTCAATGTGCGGGAAGACCGCAGTGCCGGTGCTGGTGACGTATTCCTTGAGCCGCTGACCGACGATCTTGTCCAGCGACTTGCTGAAAAATCCGTTGCGCACCCGGCGGTTGCCGCTGGCATCCTCGCTCTCGACCATCTCCGGCGGCACCTGCACCCGGGCGATGCGCATCGACTTGCCGATGCCCTCCTCGACGGCAAAGCCTTCGATCTGGGAACTGGCCGCGGCGGCAACGTTCACCGGTTACAGGTTCCCGGCACCAATCCGGTGCGAAAGGGGGGATTCGAACCCCCACGCCCGAGGGCACTGGATCCTAAATCCAGCGCGTCTACCAGTTCCGCCACTTTCGCGAAAGGCGACCTGGCCCTGGCCGGGCAACATGGTCAAAATGGGTGTCGTCTTGAACCCTTGCTTGTCAATGTCAATTGCAGGCATGGTAAGTGGGCGAAAGTATAAGCCATCAACCGCCCGGAAACTCTATTTGCCGGCCTTGCCGGCGATTTTGGGCAGCGATTGAGTTGCACTACGGAAGAATTCGATGAATTTCTCCAGTGCCGGATTCATCTGGAAGTCGCTGCGATAGGCAATTCTGGTCTTCATCTCGCTAAACAGGTGCCCGACCGAGCGCGCCTGCAAGTCGGCATCGGCCTTCGGATCGTAGGCGACACTGGCAATCACCCCCACGCCCAGGCCGCGGCGCACGAACTCCTTGATCACGTCCGAATCGGCGGCGGCAATCACCACATTGGGCGTGAGCCGCTGGCGGGCGAAGGCGGCATCAAGCATGAAGCGACCGGTAATGCCCGGGATGTAGGTGACCAGCGGCACCTCGGCAAGCTGCTCGATGGTCGGCTGGCGCACCTTGAGAATCTTCTCGTTGCCGGTGCCAATCAGCAGCCGGTTCCAGGAATACATGTGCACGGTCGACAGGCCTTGCTGCTGCACCACCTCTTCGCTGCACACGCAGGCGTCGATGGTGCGGGCGAGCACCTGATCGACCAGATTATAGGGGATCGCCTGGCTGATTTTCAGATTGATTCCCGGCAGTTGCTCCTTCATCTGCCGCATGATCGCCGGCATGAAGTAGCGCATCTGCAAATGGGTGGCGCCGATGCGCAAATCACCGGTAATGTCGCCGGTTACCGCCCGGGCAGCGCGGCTGCGCAAGTTGCTCATCCGGCTGGTGACATCGCGGGCGGCCGAGACCAGCACCTGACAGAAATCGGTCTGGCCGATAAAGCGCCGGCCGCGCCGGAGAAAGAGCTTCTTGCCGCAGTTGCGCTCGATCATTATGATGCTGCGGCTTACCGCCGACTGCGCCACCCCGAGCCGGATCGCCGCGTTGGAGACCGACAGGTTGCAGTCGACAACCGCCAGCAGATGTTCCAACTGGCGCAGACTGAGGTTCAGGGGATCGCTCATTTACCTATATTATCGCACATCCGCTCCGGGAAACGCAATCGGCTGCCAGACATCGGGAAATTTGGCCGGCCTTTTCGGCACCGCCCAGGCGTGGGCGAAGATCACCTCGAAGGTAAGCGAAGCCACTCCGGCCGGTGCCAGCGCCGCGGCCGCGGCGGCCAAAGTTGCCCGGCCGGTAAGAGCCTTGTGCATCCCCGGCGCGGCCAGCGCCCCCCAGCCGGACAACTCGGCGAGCAGCCGGCGGCCGTCCGGATACTCGAAAGTGAAGGTCTCGGCCTCGATCACCGGTTCGGCGAAGCCGCAAGCCATCAGCATGTCGCCCAGATCGTGCAAATCAAGAAAACCCATAGTGTGCGGACGTTCGTCGCTAAAAGCGCGGCGCACTTCCTGCAACGAGTCCGGCCCCAAAGTCGCAATCAGGCACAGACCGCCGGCGGCCAGCACCCGCCGCAACTCGGCCAGCGCCTGCGGCGGATTTGCCACCCAGGGCAGGCACAGGTTGCACCAGACGCTGCCAAACGACGCATCGGCAAACGGCAGCGCCGCGATGTCGGCGGCAACCGCACCACCGGGCAGCAGCTGCGCACACCAGTCGATGCCGATCACCTCCCGCTTTAGAACCGCCCCGGCCATCTGTCCCGGCTGCGCGCCGCAGCCGGCATCGAGCACCAGCCCGGGCGGAACGCGCAGCCCCTCGATCCTTTCGGCGAGCCGGCGAGCGCACTCGCCGGCCGGCTCATCGGCGGTGCGCTCGCGCCGGTTCAGGGCGGCAAGCCGGGCACGCGCCACCCGGCTGTCAACCAGACAATCCGCTTCCATCCTTAACTAAAATTATCTGGCGTGAGCAACGATGCAAACCAGCCGGCCCTGATCCTCACTAGCGTCGCCGATCCGGCCAGCGGCGAGAAGATCGCAGACGCCCTGGTCGGCAGGGGCCTGGCCGCCTGCGTCAAGGTGTGCGCGGCGTGCACTTCCACCTACACCTGGCAGGGCAAGCGAGTGCGCGAAAAGGAACTGCCGGTAATGGTAACCACTACCGTCGGCCGCACTCGGCAAGCACTGGACGCATTGCTCGAAGTGCATCCCTACGAGGTCCCGGAAGCGATTGTGCTGGCAAGCAATGGCACAACCGCCGCCTATCTGGACTGGCTTGCCAAGAGCACCGGCGGCGATTAGACGCCGGCGGCTAGTCGCGCTCAGCGGCCAGATCGCGCAGTTCATAGAGCAGCTGCAAGGCATCGCGCGCCGACAGGCCGTCCAGATCGACTTGGCTGATGCGGCTCGCCAGTTCGCTGCGGTGAGTTGCGGATTGCGATTGGCTCTCGGCAAAAAGATCACCGGAAGGCGCAACGCTGCCGTTGGCGGCAAGCAGCATCTCCAGCCGGCGCCGGGCGGCCGCCAAAGTGGCGGCGGGGATGCCGGCCATTTGCGCGACCTGCAATCCGAAACTGCGGCTGGCGGCGCCCTTTTCGAGGCGGTGCAGCATCACCGCCTCGCCGCGGTGCTCGCCGACTGCCATGTGAAAGTTGGCCGCCGCCGGCTGCCGATCGCCGAGTTCGGCCAACTCGAAGTAATGGGTGGCAAGCAGCACCAGACTGCGGTTGTCATCCAGCAGACTCTCGGCGGTTGCCCAGGCCAGCGACAACCCGTCATAGGTTGAGGTGCCGCGTCCGATCTCGTCAAGAATCACCAGGCTGCCGGCGGTGGCGGTGTTGAGGATCGCGGCGGTCTCGGCCATCTCGACCATGAAGGTCGAACGGCCGCCGGCCAGATCGTCGGCGGCGCCAATCCGGGTCTGAATCGATTTCAGGCCGCCGATCGTCGCTGCGTCGGCTGGCACCGGCGCCCCGACATGGGCAAGCAGGGCGATGATCGCCGCCTGGCGCATGTAGGTCGACTTGCCGCCCATGTTCGGGCCGGTGAGGACCATCATCCGGCATTGCTCGTTCAGTTCGACGCTGTTGGGTTCGAAGTATTCGACCGTCTGCTCGACCACCGGATGACGGCCACGGCTTATGGCTAGTTGCGGCTGTTGTGCATAGGCCGGCCGCACCCAGTTGCGTTCGTCGGCCAGTCGGGCGCAGCAGCCGGCAACGTCCAGATCGGCAAGCGCGGCCGCCAGTTCGTGCAACTGCGCCGATTGCTCGCGCAGCCGGGCAACCAGTTGCGCATACAACTGCGCCTCCAAGCGCAGCGCCTTTTCGCTGGCGCTGGCGGTCTCGTCCTGGGCAACCGCCAACTCATCGGTGATGTAGCGCTCGGCATTCTTGAGCGTCTGCAAGCGGCGGAAATGCGCCGGTGCCCGCTGCGCCTGCGAACGAACCAACTCGTAGTAGATTCCCTGCACCCGGTTGCGGCCGATGCGCAGCGTTTCGATGCCGCTGCGCTGCTTTTCGGCGTCCAGCAGAGCACTCAGGGCACTTTCGATGTCGGCGCCGGCGCTGCGCAACTGAGCCAGTTGTGCACTGGCCGCCGATGCAATCACCCCGCCGTCGCGCACTGCCGCGGCCGGCTCCTCGGCCAGCGTCGATTCGATGATCGCCAGCAACTCGCGCCGATCGGCAAACAGCGCCGCAAGACGCTTTGCAACCGCCTCGGGCAGATCGGCAAGAGCATCCTGCAAGGCGGGCAGTTCGCGCAATGTATCGCGCAAGGCGGCCAACTCGCGCGGCCGGACGCTTTCCAGATCGATGCGGGCGGCTATCCGTTCCAGATCGCAGCAGCGACCCAGCCAGGCGAGCGCAACATCCCGGCCTTTGGAGTCCAGCAGCGCGGTCCAGACATCCTGACGCGCTTGCAGTTCCTGCGTTTGCACCAGCGGATGATGCAGCCGATGTCTCAGGGTGCGACTGCCCATCGCGCAAGCGCAAAGATCGACGGTCGAGAACAAGGTCGGACCCTCGCCGGCCAGGCTGGCGGTTATCTCCAGACTGCGCCGGGTTTCCGGCGGCATGTACAGGTAGCGATCGGCCAACTCGGCGCCGACGCTTACCAGCCCCTTGAGCTGCCGGCACTGGGTGTGTTCGGCGTAACCGAGCAGGGCCGATGCCGCGGCCGCCGCCAGCGGCTCATCGGCCAGGCCGACGCCGGCCAGATCGCGCATTCCCAGCCGCTCCGCCAGCAAAGTTGCCGAGCGTTGGCAATCAAACTCCCATTCCGGCAGATGCCCGACGGTACAGGAAACCCCCGGTGGCAGCGACGCGCCTTCGGCCAGCAGCATCTCTGCCGGGTCGATCCGGGCAATGTGTCCGGCCAGTTCATCGGGGCGACAGGCGCCGGCGCGCAACTTGAGGCCGGCCAGATCCAACCAGGCGTAGCCGCACTTTACCGGAGTTTCGCAAACCGCCATTGCAATGCAGCTGGTGCGTTCTTCAAGCAGTCCGGAATCGGTAAGGGTGCCCGGCGTAACTATCTGGGTTACCTCCCGGCGGATGATCTTGCCGTCTTCCTGCTCGCCGACTTGTTCGCAGACGGCAACCGATTCCCCGAGCCGCACCAGCCGGGCCATGTACTGCTGCAACGAATGCACCGGCACGCCGGCCATCGGCACCGACCGGCCCTGATTGCTGCGCTTGGTAAGGGTGATGCCCAGCAGCGCTGCGGCGCGTTCGGCATCCTCGTAGAAAAGTTCGTAGAAGTCGCCCATCCGAAACAGCAGCAGCATGCCGCCGTGCTTGCGCTTGACTTGATGATACTGTTGAAACAGCGGCGTCTGCTGCCGCTCGCTCACCGCGGCGATGTCCCCTTGCCGCCGCCGGCAAAGTGCTTGTGGATGCCGCCGATCAGGCGCACAGTTCCGCACAGAAAGTTTTCCGGCGGCTGACCGAACTGCGGTGCGAAGCGACCACCACCGGCGGCGACGAAACGGCCGCCGGCCTCGCCGACGAGCACCGCTCCGGCTGCATAGTCCCAGTACTTGATGCCGCGGCAAAATGCAACATCGATGCTGCCGCGCGCCACCCAGGCCAGATCGAGCACCGTGCTTCCCGAGCGACGCATCCCGGCCGAGACCCTGGCCGCCCGGCCCAGCGCCTGCCAGTAGTCGCCGCCGGCACCGGAAGAACCCGAGGCTGCCAGCAGCGCCTCGCCGATCCGGCTGCGGCCGGAGGTCTTGATCGCACTGCCGTTGCAGCGCGCTCCGCGTCCCTTTTCGGCTGTATACAACTCGTCCCTGGCTATGTCGTGGATTACCCCGATCACCGGCACCCCGGCGCGACAGTAGGCCAGAGCCAGACAGTAGTCGGGAAGATCGTGAACGAAATTGGTGGTGCCGTCGAGCGGATCGAGCACCCAGCAACTGTCCGCATTTCCGCTGTGGCCGCTTTCCTCACTGAGGATTCCATCATCCGGAAAGGAGGCGCCAATCACTTCCATGACCGCCCTTTCGGCAGCGAAGTCGGCGCTGGTCACCAAATCGCCGGGCTTCTTGCTGCGTACTTCCAGCCGGGTGCGCTTGCGATTCCATTTGCGAATTTGCGCAGCACCGGCGGCGGCAGCCTCCAAGGCGGTATTCATTCTTCCCGAACTCATCTCAATCAAGTCCCTTCACTTGCGCTTTTGCCGGCCTTGCAACTAGTCGCGGCCGCCGACTAGCATGTAGGCGGCCAACTCGGCGAACATGCCGGCGGCAACCGGCCGGCCGGCGGCGTTCAGACAGGTGCGCCTTTCGATGTGCAGCCCGAGTCGGCTGCACATCGATTCAAAATCGGTAATGCTGATCAGACGCAGCAGCCGATCACCGGTGACGTTCTCGGTACCGCCGATCCGGCCGGCGATGAATTCGCCGCGGCGACGCCAGTGGCCGGCATTGGCAAAGGTAACCACCGCCCTCTTACCAACCCTGAGCATCGCCTTGAGCATCGCCGCCGGCGATCCGAGCTCTTGCAGAGTGCTCAGCAGCAACACCGTGTCAAAGCTGCCGTCGGCAAACATCGGCAGGCCGTGCTCGATGTCGGCCTGAATCACCGGCACCCCGGACTCTATGCAGCTTACCACCGCGTCGGCGTCAAGTTCGACGCCATAACCGAACACCTGCTTGCTGTCGGCCAGTTCGCTCAGCAGCGAACCGTTGCCGCAACCCAAATCAAGCACCCGCGCCTGCCGGTCAACCCAGCCGGAAATCAACCGCTCGCCGTGTTGCTTCAAGGTTTCCATCAAGCCGGTACCTGCCGCTGCAAAAAACCGCGCACCGCGGCATGATAGTGAGGGTCGTCCATCAAGAACGCATCGTGGCCGCCGGGTGCATCCAGTTGCGCATAACTGACCAGCTTGCCGGCGGCGACCAGGGACGCCACCAGTTCCCGGCAGCGTTCCGGCGGGAAGCGCCAGTCGTGCTCGAATGAAACCACCAGAAACTGCGCGCTCGCCGGAGCCAGTGCGGCGATCAGATCGCCGCCGGCATCGGCAGCCGGATCAAATGCATCCAAAGCCCGGGTCATCAGCAAATAGGTGTTGGCGTCAAAGCGATCGGAAAACTTGTTGCCCTGATGACGCAGATACGACTCAACTTGAAATATCTTGCCGGTGCCGTCGCCGGAACTGCGCTGGGCGCGCCCGAACTTGCGCTCCATGTCCGCATCCGAAAGATAGGTAACGTGCCCGAGCATGCGCGCTACCGCCAGCCCCCGCCGGGGCGGCTCGTCATCATAGTAGTCACCGGCCGCGTAGTTCGGATCCCTGATGATCGCCTGCCGGGCAATCTCGTTGAAGGCGATGTTCTGGGAGGTAAGCCGCGGCGGACAGGCTATCACCACCGCCGCGCCGACTCGCTCGGGGTGGCGCAGCGCCCACAGCAGCGCCTGCATGCCGCCGATACTGCCGCCGACCACCGCGGCAAAGCGCTTGATGCCCAGATGATCGGCCAGCAGCCGCTGTCCCTCCACCCAGTCCTCGACTCTGGTCTGGGGGAAGTCGCGTCCGTAGGGCTTGCCGGTTTCCGGATTCAGGCTCGAAGGGCCGCTGGAACCGTTGCAGCCGCCGATGTTGTTCGATGAAACCACGAAAAAGCGATTGGTATCGATCGGCTTGCCCGGTCCGATCATGTTGTCCCACCAGCCAATTGGCTCCGGTGCACTGTCGCGCACTCCGGCGGCATGATGGTGGCCGGACAGCGCGTGACAGACCAGGATCGCATTGGTGCGCTGGGCGTCGAGTTCGCCGTAGGTCTCGTAGGCGATTTGCAGCCGCGGCAGGATGGCGCCGCTGGCAAAACCAAACGGCTCGTCCAGACTGACCAGTTGCTCGGCTACTTCGCCGCAGCCTTGCGAACTCATTCAAATTCGACCGGCACCGCCTCCAGGCCCGCCGATCGTAGCAGGCGCAAATCTTGTTTCGCCTCGCTTTCACTTGCATAGGGGCCGATCACCACCTTGTATAGCCCATCCCGCTCAATCATCTGCAGATTGCGCCGGCGCATTGCTGCCGGCAGCGGATTCTGATCGATGATGCGGCGGGCGTTCTCGGTAACCGCAAACGCGCCCAGTTGCAGATAATGGCCGGCAGCTACCGGCGAATGTTCCGGTTGTTGCCTTATCGGCGCCGCTACCGGCACCGGCGCCGGCCGGGGAATTGCGCTGCCAAAGTCCGGTGGCAGGATCGCCTCGACGATCACTTCACCGGTACCGGTCGCGACTATCCCGAGCTTGCGGGCCGCGGTGTAACTCAAATCGATGATTCGCTGATTGAGAAAGGGGCCGCGATCATTTACCCGCACCACGATCGAACGGCCATCATCGACTCTGGTAACCCGCGCATAGCTGGGAATCGGCAGCACCGTGTGCGCGGCGCTCATCCCG
>JAPORI010000054.1 GCA_026710225.1 Betaproteobacteria bacterium | reverse complement strand
CCGCCGGGCTCGGATGCCAGCGGCGAAGCTCCCAACTCAAGCATCCGGCGCACTATCGCGCTTCCGCAAATCATGATCGCATTGCCCAGCAGCGGCAGCCCGGTTGCCGGATCGACCATGTTCAGATCGCCGCTCTTTTCCACCAAAGAAGTGAACACCGCCGGCGGCGCGCAGTAGCGGGATGCATAATGCAGCGGTGTCTCACCTTTCTCGTTGTTGACCCCGACCGGCAATTTTGCGACCTCCGACAGCGGCGCCAGCCGCCAGTCGATGCCAAAGCAGTTGTATTTGTCGCATTCGGCCATGGTCGCGCGCTTGCGCTTGACATCTTCCTTGAACTGTCCGGACGCCGGTGCCAGCAGGCCGGCTACGCCCAGCAGCAGCCCACCAATGATTAGCGATCTTTTAATCCTGAATTCAGACATGCAGGACTTCAATTTTACAAACCCTTGCCCGAGCGGCAAAGATATTAGCGCCGTGATCTATTTAAGTTCGCTTGCCTGAGGCGCTACGCAGCCATGCTGCTGGCAACTGAGCGCCGCTGCCTGACAGGCGCGCTTTACCATCGCCAGTTTCTCGGCCAACTCCAGTTGCTCCAGCCGGGCAAGCCGTCCTTCCTGCCCCAGCCAGGCCAGGACTGTCGCCATGAAAACATCTCCGGCTCCGACCGCGTCCTTGAAGCCGGTTACCGGTGCGGCCGGCACTTCGTGCCAGCTTCCCTGATGCAGGATCGAAGCGCCCTGCCGGCCGCCGGTGACGATGACGATCGCAGCGGCTGTTGCCGCGACCAACTGCTCTAAGGCGTCTTGCCGCTTGCCGGCAACCAGCCAGACCAGATCCTCGTCACTGAGCTTGACAATGTCGGCCAACTGCAATAATCTTCCCAGACGCGCCCGGTAGGCGCCAAGATCAGCACCGGGCAGGGGGCGCACATTCGGGTCAAAGGAAATGCTCAGGCCGGCTTTCTTGCAGGTGCCGGCGAATTGCTCCCAGACTTGCCCATCCGGCTCTTCAAGCACGGCCAGCGATCCGATGTGCAGGATACGCGCCCGATCCGGCAGCCGGCTGCCAAGACCGGCCCGATCAACCTGCCGATCGGCGGTTGCAGTACGATAAAAACTGTAGTGCGGCGTTGGGCAAGCGTCGGCAACCACCGCCAGGGAAGTGGGCGCGTCAACCCGGCCGCCGGCAACAGTCACTCCGGCTGCGGTCAGTTGGGCAGCAATCATCTGCCCCCACTGATCATTTGAAACCGGCGTCAGGTAATCGACCACCATGCCCTGGCGACCGGCGGCGATCGCAACATTCAGCGGCGAGCCGCCGACAACCGCCCGGTAAATAGGGCAGCCGCCCTGCTCGCCGATTGGCACCAGATCAATGAGGTTCTCGCCTCCTACCATCAGCATGATATCAGTTGCCGGCTTGCCGGCTGCTTGCGCATGCTGTGCTTGTTCATGTTTCTCTCTGTGTTTGGCTGATCAAGTGCGAACATCCTAATCTCAGCGCCTATTTTCTGCCTTGGCACAAAGACAGCCGGCAGCACAAGTGCCGAACTGCTTGCCGGGCAATTTTCCCCGGCCTTGACCATAGAATTGTGCCAATGATTGCCGAACTCGGCCAGTTTGCACTGCTCATCGCCCTGGCGCTGTCCGTGTTGCAAAGTTTCATGCCGCTGGCCGGCGTCTACCGCCGGCGGGTTGGCTGGATGGTTGCCTCTTTCGGGCTGGCCCGTGCCCAGTGCGGATTCGTTTTCCTTGCGCTGCTGGCTTTGGCCTGGCTGTTCTACCAAAACGACTTCTCGGTTGCCTATGTCGCCAACAACTCCAACTCGCAACTGCCGGTCATCTACCGGATTTGCGCGATCTGGGGCGGCCACGAAGGATCGCTGCTGCTGTGGTCATTCATGCTCTCCTTCTGGACTGCGCTGGTGTCGATCTTCGCCCGCCAGATTCCGCTGCCAATGCTCTCGCGAGTGCTGAGCGTGCTGGGCATGGTCAATGTCGGCTTCCTGCTGTTCATGATTTTGACCTCCAATCCCTTTGACCGGCTGTGGCCGGCGGCAGTCGAAGGGCGCGACCTGAATCCGCTGTTGCAGGATCCGGGCCTGATAGTCCATCCGCCGATGCTCTACATGGGCTATGTCGGATTTTCGGTGGCGTTTGCCTTTGCAGTTGCCGCCCTGCTCGCCGGCCGAATGGATTCGGCCTGGGCGCGCTGGGCGCGCACCTGGACGCTGGCCGCCTGGGCGTTTTTGACCTTGGGGATCATGCTCGGCAGCTGGTGGGCCTACTACGAACTGGGCTGGGGCGGCTGGTGGTTCTGGGACCCGGTCGAGAACGCCTCATTCATGCCCTGGCTGGTTGGCACCGCGCTGGTTCATTCACTGGCGGTAACCGAAGCCCGCGCCCTGTTCAAGCCGTGGACCGCCCTGCTGGCGATCGTAACCTTTTCCCTGTGCCTGCTCGGCGCCTTCCTGGTGCGCTCGGGAGTACTGACTTCGGTGCATGCGTTTGCAACCGATCCAGAGCGCGGCCTGTTCATCCTGATGCTGCTGTTTATCGCAACCGCATCCGGCCTAATCCTGTATGCCTGGCGTGCTCCGCAACTGCTCGGTGCGGCCAACTTCGGGCTGGTATCGCGCGAGATCGGGATCTTGATCAACAACATCCTGCTTTCCGCCGCCGCCTTCTGCGTCCTGCTCGGAACCCTCTATCCGCTCATTCTCGAAGCGGTTGGCGCCCCCAAGATATCGGTGGGGCCGCCCTACTTCAACCGGGTGTTCGTCCCGCTGGCTGGCGCTTCGGCGCTGTTCATCGCCGCCGGCGCGCTCAGCCGCTGGAAAAGCGACAAGCTCGGCAGGCTGGCCGGCAAGTTGGCGATTCCGGCTGGGGCTGCGCTCGGCTTCGCCTTGCTGCTGCCGCTGGCCTTTTACGGCGAATACAGCATCGGTGCGACCGCCGGACTGACGCTGGCCGGCTGGGTGCTGTTTGCAACCGGCCGCGCCGCCTACGACCGGGTCAAGAGCAAGGCGGCCGCCAGCGGCGGCTTCTGGGGAATGATCGTTGCCCATGCCGGAGTAGGCGTGTTCATTGTCGGGGTAACCGTGGTCAGCGCCTACGGCCTGCAAGAGGATGTGCTGCTGCGCGAAGGCGAACGGCATCCGCTGGGACCCTACGAGTTCGAAATGCTTGATGTCAGGGATGTCCAAGGCCCCAACTATGCCGGCATCGGCGCATCGGTAAGGGTATGGAAGGATGACCGGGAAATCACCACCGTCTATCCGGAGAAGCGCCGCTATTTCACCCAGCCGGAAAATCCGATGACCGAAGCTGGACTTGCCATCGGCATCATCGGCGACTGGTATGTATCACTTGGCGAACCGCTGGCGGCTGGCGGCTGGAGCGCCCGCCTTCAGTTCAAGCCGTTCATTCGTCTGGTCTGGTTGGGCGCCTTGCTCATGGCAATTGGCGCGGCAATTTCGATCAGCGACCGGCGCTACCGTCAAAAGGGAAAAAGCGCCTCCGGCTGAAATTTTTCCTTTCGAGAAAACCGGCGGCCGCTTTCAGTTTGGTGCCGGACCCTCGGCCGGGGATTGCAAGGCGCGTTGCAGGCGCAACCCTACCTGACTTTTCCCCAGCAACGATGCTACAAGGCAGATGTCGGGGGTG
>JAPORI010000072.1 GCA_026710225.1 Betaproteobacteria bacterium | reverse complement strand
GCTCGAGTTGGGATTGCGGCATCCGGGCGACCTTGTCCGCGGTGATGGTGTAGGCATCGATGATTCCGTGCCGCAAGCCGGTGAACACCACCCCCTGATCATTGGCCAGGGAACTGCCGGCCAGATTGCTGACATGGACGCCGCTGGCGCGTGAATGGGAACCAACTCCCCGTCCCGAACCGCCATAGGCGGCAAAACCGGCGGCAAAGTTGCGCGCCGGGACGATCCTGCTGGTGACAGTGCGCAGGGTGCCCGATGAGTCGATGTCGGCAAATCTCTTTTCAATCGGCTGCCAGTTGCGGTGGTTGATCGCATCCTCACTGAATTGGGCGAAGTCGGCATCGAAGTTTGCCAGCGTTGCAGCCAAATCCGGATGGTCGCTTTTGATCTTGTCGACTCGCACCTTGAACAGGTTGGCTTCGCTGAGTTGGTGGTGGTTGGTCGGCAGTTGCTCGCCCCGATCCAGCCGGGCGCTCAATTCCTGCTGCGCCTGTTTCAATTGCTCGCCGCGGGCTCCGGGACCGGCTACTTTGGCAGTGTTGCCGGCTTGGGCAGCCTGATGGTTTTGCCTAGCCTGGGCCAGGCGCTGCTGGGATTCTCGGAGCAGATCAAGCATTGGATCGGGGACATCGACTCCCTGGGCGAACAGCGCACCGATCGCCTTGCTGGTTGCCAGGACGTTCGCCTCGGCCTGACTGAGCGCGTTTTGCGCCCGGCCGGTCAGGGAATTGGCGACAACCGCATCCAGATTGCCGCGGGCATCGTCAAGGGTGGCTGCGTGATCGGCAGCGGCACCGGCAAATTCGGCGGCCGCATTGCCCAGCGCTGCGCAAAGCGCTGCCGTCAGGGTTGCCAGTTGCCGGCTTGGCTGCGTCTGACTCCAGAATTGAAGTTTTACTTGCAAATCCTGGGCAAGCAGGGTCAGGTCATCATGGATGGCGCCGGCGCGCGCTACTGCCTGGTCGGCATCGGCTGCTTGTCCCGATTCGATTAGCTGATCGATTTCGGCGGTTGCATCGGTTATGAATTCCAGCCGCTGCAACAGGCTGCGCTTGTGATTCGGATCGATGGCGGCTTGCTCGATTCGACCCTGCAAAACATCCAGATCGGCTGCCCAACGGTTTGCCTGCTGCAAGTCGGCGCCATCGAAGCTCAATTGTCCGAGTGCATCCATGTCATGCAGTTCGGCGGCAAGTTGCCACTTGTCAACTTGACCGTTGTAAAAGTTTTCACTGCTGCCAAGCAGGTCTTCATTGTCATTTGCTGCCAGCAGTGGCACCGAGACAAAATCGTATTTCATGCCTTCCAGCTGCGCCCGGTTGTTGCTATCGACCGTCAGGTGAATCTGCGCGTAATGATGCGACAGGTTGGAGTTGAAATACTGGGCGGCAATGCTGCCATCGCTGGCGCCCTCCATATAAGTGAGCTGATTGTAATCATTGGCAAAGGCTGAATGGGAGCCGTCCTCGTTTTCTCTTATCAGGTAGTTGCTGCCCCGGGTTGCCTGATTGACGATATTGGCCGGGAAACCGGCATTGTCGGTAGGCAGTTCGATCTGTCCGGCCATGTGCAGCGCCGGCAGGACGGTTGCAGCCAGAGTGCTCTGGTTGGCAAGGCGCGACAGCAGCAGCGACTTTTCTTCGTCGCCGTGACAAAATTCAAGCAGGCGGTTGGCCGCGATTTCCTGTTGCTGTTGCGAGGAGCTGTGCCGGGCGATGTCCGGCGGAATCAGAAACTCCCGGGAACCGTCGGGACGCTCAAGGATGCAGCAACTGCGCGGCGCATCCTTGAGAAAGGACTCGCACACGAAAGGGTGTTCGGAATCCGGGACAAGCAGGGCAAGAGCCTCTGGACTGTCGACCGTCTGGTTCATTTCTGACTGGCGGGCTTGGGTTGCGTCCATGCTCCGTCTCTCGACGCTGATGCCCTCGTCAAGCTTGTGCACGAATTGATCGAGCTGGGCGCGTGCCTCGGCCGCGGCACTTCTGGATACCGGCTCGGTATTTTCAACCCCGAAACGCATCTGCAACTGATGCAGTTGCTCGGCCATCTTGTGCAAGGCCTGCCCAATCAGGTTGCGGTCCTTGAGGCCGGCGACGCCGGTGCCTTCGCGCAAGGCGGCAAGCAGGGCGGCGGTGGTCTGGCTTTGCAATCGGGTGACCGCCTGGCTGCGCTCGTTGACGCTGAGACTGGCAATCTGCCGGTCGACGGCAGCGTCGAGCTTGTTGCGGTAGACTTTCTCTACCGTCGAGAAGTTGCTGCTTGCCTGATTGGAAAGCGCGGCAAGCAGCTGCTGCGGCCGGGCGCTGTTGGCGCCGGTTACCGCGGCAAGCAGTTGGTAGGCGTCGTTGGCAGGACCGTTGGCGACCAGCGGGTTTTGCAGTCCCGGCGCGGCAAAGTTTTTCGGCAGTTGCTGCGCCTGGGCAGCGGCGCTGATTGCGCCGCTGCTGCGGATGCTGTTGGGGCTGCTGTTTCCTACCACCGCATTTGCCGCCTGACCGGACGCGGTCTCAGTCGGGCCGGGTGCGACCGCAGGCTGAACTGACGGCGCTTGGGTTGCGACTTCGGCAACCGTCATTGCCGCATTCTCGGCAGGCCGGTGTTGCCGACAGTGTTCAGTGGCTTTGTTGCCGGCCGGGCTGGCAGTTGCTGCTGCGGCCGTCTGGCGGATGTAATTTCCATGTCTCCTTTCTTTCCCTTATATTATACACCAACAGCCGGCGATAGCGGCAAGCCGCCGCCGCGAAACGCATCCTCCTCTTATAATCAGTTGAACTAAGTGAATCTTCTCTATCAGGGCAATTACCAGCGGGTGTTTGGCACCTATCCGCTGGTCGGCGAGCAGGCGGTTGCGGCAGTGTCGGCCGCGCTTGCGGTTGGCTATCGGGCCTTTGACACCGCCCAGATGTATGGAAACGAGCAGCAGGTCGGCGAGGCTCTGGCTGCATCTTCAATCGAGCGCAGTCAGTTGTGCATCACCACCAAGGTCATGCCGGGCAACTTTGCCGAGGGCAGATTCATGGCATCGGTCGAAGACAGCCTCAGGCAACTGCGGGTTGATTGGGTCGATTTGCTTCTCTTGCACTGGCCGCCGGCTGACGGCAACATCATGCCCTCGCTCAAACTGCTGGCCCAGGCGAAAGCCCGCGGCCTGGCTACTCATATCGGGGTTTCCAACTATACCGCGGCAATGCTCAGGAAGGCTTGCCGGGCGCTTGATGTTCCCCTGACCACTAATCAGGTCGAGTTCCACCCGTTGCTCAATCAGCGGATACTGCTGGCTGCCGCCGCCGAGACCGGCATCCCGCTGTCCGCCTATTGCTCGGTAGCCCGCGGCGAGGTGTTTGGGCACTCCCTGTTTGCGGAAATTGGCAAGTCCTACCGGAAAAGCGCGGCGCAAGTGGTGCTGCGCTGGATCATCCAGCAGGGAGTTGTTGCGATCACCATGTCGACCAACCGGCAGCACATGCGCGCCAACTACGATATCATGGACTTTGTCCTGTCATCGGTGGACATGGCCCGGATCGATGCGTTGACATCGGTCAACCGGCGCATCGTTGATGCGAATATCGTGCCCTGGGCGCCGAAATTTGACTAGAGAGGTAATTTTCGAGCCGGGCGGATCGACACTAGACTGCTGTCTTGCAGCGCCCGCTGCACCATCCAGGCGAAGT
>JAPORI010000055.1 GCA_026710225.1 Betaproteobacteria bacterium | reverse complement strand
ATCAATCATTTAGCACTAAACAGCCAAAAAGTCGCTTCTTTCCCACACTAAATAGAACTTTATTCTCGTTTTTTGCCCCTAAAAAGCGAAAAAATCGCAAAACAGGGCTATAATCTAGCGATAATGGCCAAAAAGTCGCACGATAACTTGCCGATGTTCGTCTGCACCCGGCACTACGGCAAGGACCGGATTTACCGCAACAGCAAATCGGGGCGGCTGCGTCGGATCGCAGCCGGTCTCTACACCAGCATCATCGACGAGCCGGCAGAGGCGCTGGTGCAGAAATATCTGTGGCAGATAGTTGCGACCTGTTTCCCGCAGGCGCTCATCTGCGACCGCACCGCGCTGGAAAACGCCCCGGCTGCGGACGGCTCGGTGTGCCTGAGCGCTGCGACCAACCGACAGATAATCCTGCCCGGCGACATCGTCTTGCGCTGCCGGAAGGGGGCAGCGGCGCAAGACAACGATCTGCCTTTCATCGGCGGCCTGCGGATGGCCGCAACGGCAAGAGCCTGTCTGGAAAACATGACCCCAACCCGCAGCCGCGCTGGCCGGCTCGGCCGCACCCTGACTCGCGATCAGATGCGCAACTGGCTGGCCGGCTTCATTGCCCGGCGCGGCCGCACCCAGACCCAAGGACTGCTTGCCGAGGCACAAGCAATCGCCGAGCAACTTGCGCTGACCGATCAGGCGCGGCAACTAACCCAACTCATCGAACCGATGATCGCCGATGCCGCAACTCGCCAAGTTCCGGCAGCCGGCACGATGGCGATGCCGGCCGATGCGCATCGGGTTTTGCTGTTTGCCAAACTTTACCGGCAGTTGCGCAACCAGGCGCCGCCGGCACGCAAGGCGGCCGCAGGCGACCAGTCAGAGCGCAACCGGGCCTTTTTCGAGGCCTACTTCTCCAACTTCATCGAGGGCACCGAATTCTCGGTGCAGCAGGCCGCCGCCATCACCTTCGACAACCGGATTCCGGCCGGGCGCAGCAAGGATGCCCACGACATCCTCGGCACCTGGGCGGTCGTCTCCGATGCCGCCGGAATGCAGCGGCGGCCGGAAAACTTCCGCCAATTTGTCCAACTGATCTGCCAGCATCACGCGCGCATCATGCAGCAGCGCCCGGAGTGCGCACCCGGACAGTTCAAGGATGCCGCCAATCAAGCCGGCGCAACCATATTCGTCGCCGCCGAACAAGTGCTACCCACCCTAAAAGCCGGATACGAAACCTGCCGCGGCCTGGAAAACGCCTTTGAAAGAGCGGTGTTCATGAAGTTTTTGATCGCGGAAGTGCATCCGTTTGCCGACGGCAACGGCCGGCTGGCCAGGATCATGATGAACGCCGAACTTGCCGCCGCCGGCGAGGAACGAATCATAATCCCGACCGTCTATCGCGACAACTATCTGGCCGCACTCGCCGCCCTTTCCCACAACCGCCGGGCTGAGCCTTTAATCAAGGTGCTCGACTTTGCCCAGCGCTGGGTTGCATCGATCGCCTGGCACGACTGGCAACTGGCCAACCGGCAGATTGCACAAAGCAATGCCTTGGTTGACAGCAACCAGGGCCGGCAACAAAACCTGCGGCTGACGATTGCCGGCAATCGATAGACCCGGGAGAAGATCACGCGGGATTGACATTTTTCTTACATAACAACCGCCAGAGATCAGGATGCAAATGTAGGAAAAATGCATTTTCAGGCCTAAATTGAGGATTCACATGCATAAAAAATGTCAGTATCTGCATTTTTCCTGCATTAAGCCTGTTGGGCAGCAGCCAGCAAATCAGCTGTCTTTGCGAACCAGACAGGCATTTATCAAACCGCTGACGAACATGATCAGGAGAGCCGACAATCGCCCTATAAGATAGAATCTCCCCTCCTGTTGCTGGTTGTTGCACCCCAATCTGACCGGGGCAAGAAAACAGGGGCTTGCCAGGCATGTTTCAAAACAGATGTTGCTGGCCAAGTAGCTCAGTCGGTAGAGCAGAGGACTGAAAATCCTTGTGTCGGTGGTTCGATTCCGCCCTTGGCCACCCTAAAACCGACCTCTCCCCGTCCGCTGCCACCCATCCACCAACCCTTACCCAGCAAGGCTTGCTCGCCTGCATCGAAAACCTGTGCTTCGACGCTCTGCGCCACGAAGCGGCCAGCGCTCCAGCCTCAAAACCAAACCGGTTGCCGCCCGGCAATGCCGGCACCGGTTGCGGCTAGAATCGACCTTGGCAATTAGCAATCCGGCTGAGCCTGTGGCGTGGCGCAGGATTGCTGCCCTGCAACTCAGAAAACTTGTCCGCCCCTAAACTACCGCAAGGATAAATAGCAATGAACAAACGCTCTCAGGCTCTGATCGGGCCGGCTTTAGGCGTAGTGCTGATTGGTGCGGCAGGCCTGGCCGTTGGGATAATGCCAGCGGCGGCCGATGAGTGCGACTTTCTTTCGGAAAAGTTCTTCACAAAGGCAACCTTAGCGCAAGTCAAACAGTGTCTGCAAGACGGTGCCGATGTCAGTAGTCGGGATAAGAATGGCTCGACACCGCTGCATTTTGCGGGTGGTCACAGCCTAGCGCCGGCTGTAATCGCTGCCTTGATAGAAGCCGGTGCTGATGTTGGCAGTCAGAATGATTTTGGAGCGACACCACTGCACGCGACGGCTGCATTCAATCCAGATGCAACTTTTGTTGCCGCTTTGCTTGATGCTGGCGCTGACATCGGCAGCCATGATCAGGCTGGCTTGACACCGCTGCATTGGGCAGCTGCAAAAAACCCGGAACCGGCTGTAATCGCTGCCCTGATTGATGCTGGTGCTGACATCGGCAGCCGGGACAATAATGACATGACACCGCTGCACGCGGCAGCTACATTCAATCAAATGCCAAATGTTGTCGCCGCTCTGCTGGGCTCTGGCGCTGACCCCAACATTACGAACAAAGATGGCTTTACACCACTGCACGCGGCGGCAGTAAGCAATCATCAGCCAGCCGTAATAACTGCCCTGATTGATGGTGGTGCTGATATCAACAGCCAAACCAAAGATGGCGTTACAACGCTACATTGGGCAGCCAGATTTAACCCCGAGCCGGCTGTTGTTGCATCACTACTGGATGCTGGTGCCAATCCTGCCTTGACTGACTCGGAAGGAAAAACTGCATGGGATTATGCTCAAAACAATTCGAATCTGAAAAATACTGATGCCTATTTGCGGCTCAAGAAATCTCAATCCCAGTAAGTCGACATCGCTTGGCTTTACCCTCAAAGGAAACTTTTCCGCTTTTCGACTATCGCAAGGAATATTCAACCGCAATGAACCGACACTGCCATGCTCTGATTAGGCGGATTTTAGGCACAGTGCTGCTTGGCGTGGGCAGTCTGGCCGGCGGGATGCTGCCAGCGACGGCCAATGAATGCGACTTGCTGGCGGTGGATTTTTTCAAAAGTGCAACCATAGCGAAAGTCAAACTGTGCCTGCAATACAGCGTTGATGTCAATGGGAGGGATAAGCATGACTCGACACCGCTGCAATAAGAAACCCAATACCAGCTGTAATTACTGCCCTGATTGAAGCAGGCGCTGACATCAACAGCCAAGGTAAAGGTGGCGTTACATCGCTGCACATGGCAACTAAAGAAAACCCGCAGCCGGCTGTAGTTGCTGTCCTGCTCGATGCCGGCGCCGATCCAACCTTGATTGACAAGGCAGGCAAAACCGCCTGGGACTATGCTCAGGACAACCCACAACTG
>JAPORI010000201.1 GCA_026710225.1 Betaproteobacteria bacterium | reverse complement strand
TACGACTTTCCCGGGCTACATGCGGGCCATGTGGTCAGGAAGGAATTTCCGGACACCAGGCTCAGCCGCCCCGGTTGCAAGCCAGCTTGACCGGCGAGCAGATGGGTGAGCAGGGCGTAGGAGGCAATGTTGAACGGCACTCCCAGAAACAGATCGGCGCTGCGCTGGTAGACTTGCAGGCTCAGTTGCCCATCGTCCACCCAGGCCTGAAAGAGGATGTGACAGGGCGCCAGCCGCATCGTGGGCAGATCGGCAACATTCCAGGCGGAAACGATGTGCCGGCGCGAATGCGGGTCCTCGACCAGTCCCTTGCCTAGCGCCGCAATCTGATCGAAGAGCTGGCCGTCGGCGCCGGCCCAGCTGCGCCACTGCTTTCCGTATACGGGTCCCAACTCACCGTTTTCGTCAGCCCATTCATCCCAGATGCTCACCCCCTGCTGCTGCAGTTCGCGCACATTGCTCGAGCCGCGCAAGAACCACAGCAATTCGTGCTTGACCGACTTGAAATGCACCTTCTTGGTGGTCAGCAGCGGGAAGCCCTGCTGCAAGTCAACGCTGATGCTTCTGGCAAACAGGGCAATTGTTCCCACTCCGGTGCGGTCGCGGCGGGGGGTGCCCTTGCTGCGAACCTCCCTGAGCAATTGAAGATATGCCTGCACTAGCCGGGCAATTCTAACTGGCGGCGGCAAGCTCATGTATGCTAGAATACATTCCATGCGCCGGTTCATCATCAGTCGTTTGCGCCTGACTGACAGCCGGCACTGGCAGCAACTGCCGATTGGTCGCACCGGCGACAAGTTTCGCGGCAGGGCCAGGGAGCTCATAGAGCGGTGCATCAACCCTGGACCTGCCGCATTTTTTCTGGACGGAAACATCCGTTTTCCCCTGCCGCTTACGGCTACTGGCTTGGCAGGGGCTTGCAGGGACGGGAGCGGATCGTAGACAATTTTGCACAAGGCGCATGGCTAGTCTGATTGGCGCGGTGCGCGGCATGCGCGACCTGATCGGCGAGGAAGCCGAACTCTGGCAGCAGTTGCTTGCCCAGGTGGCCGACACCTGCGCAGCCTACGGTTACGAGCATATAGCAACGCCGCTGCTTGAGCGGGAGGAGTTGTTTGTGCGCTCGGTTGGTTCCGACACCGATATCATCGCCAAGGAACTCTACAGCTTCGAGGACAAGGGCGGCGAGCGGCTGTGCCTGCGGCCGGAAGCAACCGCCTCGGTGCTGCGCGCTCTTGCCGCCGCCGGCCGGATCGGCTCTTCGCTAGCCCGGGTCTGGTATGCCGGCCCGATGTTTCGCCGCGAGCGGCCGCAGCGCGGCCGCTACCGGCAATTCCACCAGTTCGGCGCCGAGGCGACCGGATCGGACTCACCGCTGCTGGATGCGGAAATGATCCTGCTGTGCGCCCGGCTGTGGCGCAAATTGGGCATCATCGACTCGCTGGAGTTGCAGATCAATAATCTGGGTAGCGCCGACGAGCGCCGCGCCTATCGCGAACGGCTGCAGGAATACCTGCGCAGCCGGCAGGCGGACCTGGATGATACGGCCCGGGCGCGTCTGGAGAGCAATCCGCTGCGCATCTTGGACAGCAAGGATGAGCAGACGCTTGCCGCGCTGGCCGAAGCTCCGGAACTGAATGATTTTCTCGGTGAGCAATCCCGCTCCCATCTGGCCCAGGTGCTCGATCACATCTCCGGTGAGGACTTGCCGGTGACCGAGAACCGGCGCCTGGTGCGCGGCCTTGACTACTACAACCTGACCGTTTTCGAATGGGTGATCAAAGACGAGCAGCGGCGCCAGAACGCGATTGCCGGCGGCGGCCGCTATGATGCGCTGGCCCGAATGCTCGGCGCTCCCGCGGCACCCGGGGTAGGATTTGCTGCCGGCATCGAGCGGATCATCGAACTTGGTGCCAGGGCGGCAAGGGTGCAGTCAGGAGCGGATGTCTTTGTCGCCGCCGGCGAGGATGCGGTTTCGCCGGTTGCACTGGCCAGAGTGTCCGAACGCCTGCGCGATGCAGGATTGACGGTGATTCAGGAGTTGCGCAGTGGTAAAATCCGCGAACTGTTTCGCCGCGCCGATCGGAGCGCCGCGCAGGTGGCGGTAGTGATTGGCAAGCGGGAAGCCGCCGCCGGCACTGCAACCGTAAAGCATCTGCGCCGGGAACTCGCCCAGCGGGAAGTCGGGCAGGGTGATCTGGCTGCGGCGGTTCAGGAAATGATAAACCAAGATCAAGAGTGCAAATGAACACCGCCTTTAGAGAAATTTCCGATAATCTGCCCGAATGGGTGAAGGCCTACCTGCTGCCGGCCATCGCCGGCACCTTGCTTGCGGTCGGCGCCTATTCGATCCATGACTGGTATACCAAGAGGCAAAACGAGAAGATCAGCCTCATCTACTGGCAGATGGAGGAAGCAATCCATGATGAAGACGATGCAGCCGCCCTCGAGCACTTTGCCCGCTTGTACCGCGACGGCAACGATACCCAGATTTCCTTTGCCGCTGCCCGGATAGCCAGTTTTCAATACGAGCAGGAGGAATACGAGCAGGCTGCGGCCAACTATGATACGGTGATTGCGCTCAGCCCGTTTGAGACGATGCGCGATCTGGCCCGGCTGCGCAAGGCGCGGGTGCTAGCCAGTGCCGGCGGAGATCGGGAAGACGAACTGGCTGCGCTTGTTCAGTCTCTGGAGGGCACTCATCCGGCGCTGCTGCGCACCGCCAACATTCTTGCTGCCGACACCAGAGCTGCCGCCGGCGACTTTGATCAGGCGCGGGAACTTTATACTGCCGTTCTTGAGCAGATGAGTGCTAATGAGGGAAATAGTGAAACCGAATTGATCGAAATAATTCGCCTCAAACTCGCCATCCTCGATTCGCAAAAGGTAATCGAGTTGGCTAAGCAGCAAGAGGAAGACGGCAGCGATGCCGCACCGGATTCGGCAGCAGAAGCGCAATCCGAAACCCAACCGGATCTGGAAACTGAACTGGAATCCGAAACTGAAGCCGAGACAGAGACGGAAACTGATTCGGAAACCGAAACCCAACCGGATTTGGAAACTGAACTGGAATCGGAAACTGAAGCCAAGACAGAAACGGAAACTGACTCGGAATCGGCAACAACACAAAACACGGAAAGCGAATGATTATGAACAGGATCGCACTTGTACTTGTCGGTTCAGCGCTGCTGGGCGGCTGCAGCGGATCGGCTGATTTCGGGGATGACTTCGATCGCGAATGGGTGGACGGCAACATCGAGCAGGTGTGGGAGGCCGACATCGGCAGCAGCGGCTGGGGGCTGGGCCTGTCGCTTGGCGAAGACAGTGTCTGCACGGTTAGTTCCGATGCCCAGATATATGTGCTGGCGCTTGCCGACGGCCAAAAGCTGCAAAGCCAGTTTCTCGATTTTGACGAGTCGGTTGCCGCCGCAACCTGCGACGGACAAAGGGCCTTCATCGTGCTTGACGATGCCTCGGCGCTGCTGCAAGCGATCGGGGAGGACGCGGAAAGGTGGCAGGTGAATCTGGGGCGCTCGTTGCTGGGCGAACCGTTGTTTGCCGGCGAGAACATCATCGTCTTTGGCGCTGATGGAACGATTGAAGCCTGGTCAGCGAATTCGGGCCTGCTGCTGTGGGAGCACACCCAGCAGGTTTCCGGCATCAGGCTGGAGGGTTTCTTCCGGCCGCTGCAGGTGCAAGACAATGTTTACGCCGGCTTGCCCAGCGGCGACTTGCTGGCGATTGCCGCCGAAACCGGA
>JAPORI010000152.1 GCA_026710225.1 Betaproteobacteria bacterium | reverse complement strand
TATCTTGGTCCGTGCTTGGCGAAATATCTGTATTTCGAAGTTGGTATATCCTTTCTTTTCCAGCTCGACAGCAAAGCGCGCGGTATGCTCTTCGTAATCGTAGGATTTATCGATTATCCGTTGCAACTCATCACTGATTTTGGTGTGCAAGTCATCGTCGGGACTGGCAAGACCAACATGCCGTATTTGCAGTTTCGTCAGCGCGTCATATTGGTCGTAGATTTCTTCGGTGAAGGTGCGGTATGCCAACAGGCGCTCTTTCATGTCCGGGTCTGAATTGATCCGGATTACAAGAAAAATCCAGCGCAACAGGTCAATGGCCTTGCGCACTGGTTCCATGATCTTTTCCCTGTCCATGTTGCCTTGTTGGTGCGAGGGGCAAACGCGCCTAGGGCCGCAGCACCATCAATGGTGCGCCCGTCTTGATGAGTTGGTATGTTTTCATGGCAATTTTTCTGTGGTTGATGATGTTCTCTTAGTTGGCGAACGACTTTGCGGCGGCAAAAACCGGCAAAACCTGCCTTTTCGATCGCTGCCACCGGTTGGCTGATAGCGATTGTATCAGCAAGCGGCCGCCAACCGCAAATGGGCGCTGGCAATTGCGGTGGTGCAGATTTGGCCGGACTGCTGCACAACTTGCCGCTTGCGGCCGGCAACCGCCGGATTTGGTCACCAAGCCGGTTGCGGTTTATAATGCCTACCGACCTTTGCGCTTTCGTCATCAGCACCCTAGGAATCACCCCCCATGTCCAAGCCGGCAAAAACACAACTTGAGCAATATCTCGAGCGCGGCCTGGCCAAAGGCAAGCAGGGGGATTACCGCGGCGCCATCGAAGACCTTGATGAAGTGGTTCGCCTCGACCCTGACCATGTCGCGGCCGTCTTTTGGCGCGGCGTAGCCAAAGGCCAGGTAGCCGACTACGGGGGTGCCATCGAAGACCTCAGTCATGCCATTGGCCTCAATCCCCTCCATCCGGACGGCTATAGCGCGCGCGGCGAGGCGAGAAGGAAAATCGGAGATTTGGCTGGCGCCCGCCAGGACCTTGATGAGGCGGTCCGGCTCAAGCCCGACCATGCCAACCCCCGCTATTGCCGCGGCGTGATCAGATACCAAAGCGGAGACGCAGACGGCGCCCTCGATGATTTCGAGGCGGCGCTTCGGATCGACCCCAAGCACACCGGTGCCCGTCATTGGCGCGGCTTGTGCCGCTCCCTGCAAGAAGACCGCTCCGGCGCCCTCGACGATTTCAATGAAACCCTCAGCATCGAACCGGATGCCAATGCCTACTGTTCCCGCAGCGCAATCAAAGGCAAGCAGGGAGACCATGCCGGCGCCATCAAGGACCTCAATGAGGCCATCCGCCTCGACCCCGAACATTTCGTTGCCTATCATTTCCGCGGTACATCCAAACTCCTCTCCGGCGACCCTGCCGGTGCCATTGAAGACTTCAGCCAGGCGGTGCAAATCAACCCCAAATTTGCCAAAGCCTACTGTTTGCGCGGCACGGCCAAAAAGGAGATCGGGGATGAACGCGGCGCCTGCCAGGATTTCTCGGCCGCCATCCGGCTTGAACCCAACGACCCCGAATCCTACTATTTGCGCGGTCAAATCAGGGGCGGTCTAGGAGAGAACGACGGCGCCATTGCTGATTTTGATGCAGTCATTCGCCTCGATCCCCATGCCGAGGCCTACTACTGGCGCGGCGTGGCCAAAAGCCAACAAGGAGACCATGGCAACGCCATTGCCGATTTCAATGAAGCCATCCGGCTCGACCCCCGCGATCCCGAGGCCTACTATGTGCGCGGTGCGTCCAAAGGTGCCCTGGAAGACTATGCCGGTGCCCTTGCCGACCTCGATCAAGTCATCCGGCTCGACTGCAACCATGTCGCCGGCTATTGCTCACGCAGTTTTGCCAAAACGCTGTCGGGAGACTGGGACGGCGCCGCCGCCGACATCAAGGAAGCCTTGCGGCTCGATCCGAAGTGTGCCGATGCCTACTATGCACGCGGCATGCTCAAAAGCAAGCAGAAAGACTATGCCGGCACTCTTGCCGATTTCAATGAAGCCATCCGGCTCAACCCCGATCATCCCGGCGCCAAATCGGCCATTGATGCTGTCCAGCAGGTGCAAGAGGATGTTGGCAACCCTGAGAAAATCATCAATAAACTCATCTGGGGCGATCAAAAACCCAAACTAAAGCACTAGCCGGCAGATTCTGTGGGCTTGTAAACCCTGCTTGCGCCCAGACCGGTCAGGACAAGTGTCGAGCCTTCGCGAGGTTGCAAAACAATCCACAAGTAATTCCCCTGTTGTCGGTCCGCCTCGCCCCGGCGGCAGTTGCCCGGCTGTCGCCTGTCTCTTGCAACAGTCTGCCTGCACTCCGGCCGCTGATTGAAAGATAGGCCATAAAACCTGATTTTCCGTTTATTTTGCCTGTTGAAAACGGGCTGATGCTGCCCGAACCGGGCAGCGCTTTCTTGCCGTGATAGCCTTTTTATGCCAGCCATTTCTTGGTTGTCAGATAATATTGCTTACAATGGCCGTTTTTCCGATTTTCACCCTGAAAATTATTCAAGCAATCTAGGAGAAAGCAAATGGACACTGACAGCAATGGCGCAGCAGACAGCGGCCAGCCCAGTCGCCGAGCCTGAGCAGTTATCTTTGCCGATTGCAACTTGCAGCCTCTGGCTTGCAGGTAACGCTTGATCGCCACGCCCGCCTGGCCGGGTGCCGGCCGCGGCGAGTTGCGGATGCGGGCATCGAGTTCCGGATCGTTACGCCGGCCGCGTTTGAGGCGCCGTCCTTGTAGTGCTTGACGAGACTGTGATATGGATTGCCGGGAAAGGCGAGCGGACTGAGCAACAGGGTATCGATCACCGGCAGTTTCAGCAACCGCAGATTCGGCTGGGCCGCCTTCAGATGTGGAATATCAAAGGCGATCAGGTTGTGGCCAAGCAGGAACTCGGCGCCATCAGCAAACCGGTCGAGTTTTTCCAGAGCGCCTTTCAGGTTGCCGCCGCAATGAGTCATGCTCGATACTGAATCGCCGCGCACCGCTCCGAAGGCGTGAATGCGACTGCTGTCGCTGCCAACCTCCAAATCCAGCGACAGGCAGGGCAACGATGGCAAAGACGAGTCAGACACGGCAATCGGGGGTTTTGCACAGTTTCAGGCCTGGCAGCCGCCAGCAAACCGGCAAATTCTTCCCGATGTCAATGGCCTTGCGAGCCAAAAGCGTCACCAACTCGGCACCCAGCCAAAGGCTGGTGTCCGATAAAGGCTGCTTTGCTGTCATGGTTAGGGGTTCTCCTTGAATGCCGGTTATCGGTGGATTTTCTCACACCCGAGGCTGTTTTGCCGCTCTCAAGCCTTTCTGTGAATTGCTTTCATAAGCACTTGATGATATAATTGGCCAACAATAGTTTCCTTTTTTCACCCGAGTATAAAGAAAATGTCCAAAAAGCGCAACAGCCACACTTATGCCCTGTTTCAGGGCCGGAGGAAAATCTACATCGGCTACACCAGCGATCTGGACCGAAGAGTAGTTGAACACAAAAGCGATGGGAAAGACTTTGACAGAGTGGAAAAAACTTCCGCCTTGATGACGGAAGCGGCTGCCCAGCGCCGCGAGGAGCAGCATCTTGAAGCATACAGCAAAGGGCACGATGGCAAGGTTCCCAGATACAACAAGACTGCAAGATAGGTCTTGATGTGGCGGTTTTCAATTCCTGATACTTCAAAAACATCCAATTTATACTTG
>JAPORI010000142.1 GCA_026710225.1 Betaproteobacteria bacterium | reverse complement strand
CTAACGGTTCCTGCCCTTCCCTGTCGATCTGGTGCCAGGTGCTGTCGTCAATTGCAACCGCACCGAACTCCTCGGCGGCCAGTTCATAGCCCCACTGCATGAACGCGCCTTCGGTGTATTTCATTATGTTGCCCTTGTGCACCAGGGTAACCGACCGGCGCTTGTTGTCCAAGGCATACTGCAGGGCGCGGCGCACCAGCCTGCGGGTGCCGTCGCGCGAGACCGGCTTGACGCCGAAGCCGCTGGTTTCCGGAAAGGGAATCTTGGTAACCCCCAACTGATCGTGCAGGAAAGCATAGAGCTTTTTCGCTTCCGGACTTTGCGCCGGGAACTCGACACCCAGATAGATGTCCTCGGTATTCTCGCGAAATACCACCATGTCGGTCTGCTCCGGATTGCGCAGCCGCGAGTTGACGCCGGCAAAGTAGCGTACCGGCCGCACGCACGCATAAAGTTGCAACTGCTGGCGAATCGCCACATTCAGCGACCGGATGCCTCCGCCGGTCGGAGTGGCAAGCGGCCCCTTGATCCCGACCCTGTATTCCTTGAGCGCTTCCAGAGTCTCAGCCGGCATCCACTGATTTGCCCCGTACAACTGCACCGCCTTTTCACCCGCGTACACCTCCATCCATGCCACCTTGCGCTTGCCGCCATAGGCCTTGGCCACCGCCGCATCAACCACCGTGCGCATCACCGGAGTTATGTCGACTCCAATCCCGTCTCCTTCAATGAAGGCTATGATCGGATTATCGGGCACCTGCAACTGGCCACCGGAGCCGGTTATAGCGCTGCCCTCGGAAGGGATATTTATCTTTTCGTATTCACTCATGCCAGTTGTCCTAAATTTCAGTTGCTTGCTTCAAGTGCAAGCGAAAGATTATAACTTTTCGGCCTCTGCACCCTCTCCTTTACAGGTGCAGTTCGGAAATCCCCGGCAAGGCTTCTCGGGCCAGTTCAAGCAGGTGCCGGTGATGAGTAAGAAAGATCACCTGCGTATGCCGGGCAATCTCGGCAAGCACCGCAAAGCCGCCCCGGGAGCGTTCGTCATCGAAGCTGGCAAACAGATCATCGGCAATGAACGGCAAGGCTGACCGAGTCCGGGCCTGCTGCTCGAGCCCGGCCAGCCGCAACGACAGATACACCTGATCCCTGGTGCCGGTGGACAGTTGATCAAGACCCAGTTTTGTATCGCCGCGCACTGCCAGCAGCCTTTCATCTTCATAGTCCAGGCCACGATACCTGTTGCCGGTCATCCGGGCCAGATATTCGCCGGCCACAGCAAGCAGATCCCGGCCGCCGACCACCTGAGCCTGATAGCGCACCAGAGCCTCGCGCAACACCGCCAGCATCGCACTGGCACGCAGGTGCCCGGCAACCGCCTCGGCCATGCCAACCGTCGCTTGATGATGCAACTGGCGGACCTGGGCAGCTTGCTCATCGTCCTGGCCGTATACGGTCGTTTCCCGCTCCAGGGCACCCTTTTGGGCAAGCGCCGCCTCCAGCGCCTGCTGATGGCTTTCCTCTTCCCGCTCGATCTCCTGCTGGCGGCTGCGGCGAGCGGCTTGCGGTTCAGCCTCGATCCGCCGCCGCCATTGCTCATCATCGCAACCGGATTCGATTGTCGCCAGTTCAGCTTGCAGTCGCTGGCGCTGCTCCTGCAGGCTGTCGAGCTGCGCCTGATCGGCAAGAGCCTGCTTGTGCAACTGGACAAGCCTGGTTAGCGCCTGTTCGGCACTGGCAGCGGCTGCCTCTCCAACCAGTTCACCGGCCAATTGCCCAACCTGAGCGGCAAAATCGTCAACCAGGGCCAGGGCTTTGCTGCGCGCGGCTTTTGCCTTGGCCAGCAGCTGCCGCTCGCGTTCGATCTCATCCATGCCGGCAACCGCTTTGAGCACAACCTTGACATCGTCAACGCCATTCAGGGAGCATTCGCCAAGCAGTCGTTCATACTCGGTTTGAGAAGCCGGCGCCGCTTCCGCCAGCCTTGCTTCAAGCCGGCGGATACTTTCAACCTGCTCGCGAGCGCGCTCGTATTCATCATGCCATTCGCCGTAGCGCGCCAGCGTCAAGCCAGCCAGAGAGCACGCCTGCATCTTCTCCTCCCAGCGGCGGGTGTGTTCTTCCAGTGCGCTCTGTGCATCGCGCTGCTCGTGTTCGTACCGGGCAACTCGGGTGCGCCAGAGTTTTGCCTGCTCGGACTGCTGATCAAGCCGAGCTGATTGCTGGGCATTCTCCATGCGGGCATCGGCCAGCTCGTCAGCGCGGGCAACCGCCTGCCGGTAATCGGCCGCATGCTTTTGCGGCTGTTTTGCCTCGATTAGCAGCGCGAACTTCCGGTCGCGCTCTTCTCGTGCCTGTTCAACATCTTCTCTGGCAACTGCCTGCCCTTTCTTGCCGGCTTCACCGATTTCTTCCTGCCGAGCGGCGAGTTCGTTCTGCGCATCGGCAAGTTTGCTGCGGCAGGCTTCGGAGAGTGCGCGCAGCCGCTGCATTTCGCCAAGATCAACTCGATACTCGGACATCGCCAGCGGCTGCAGGCGGCCAAAATCTGCTGCCTCCCCCTGCCAGGGCTGCAGCCTGGACAGCAACGCAGCAAGTTGCGCTCTTGAATCTACCAGTTCTGAATTCAGATCCTGCTGTCTGGCACGGGACTGGATAATTTCGTGGGCAAGCACAGTCAACCGTTCGCTTTTTTCCCGAGCCGGAAGTCGGGCCGCAATATCGGGCTCGTCCCATCCCAAGGCAGCCGCCTGCGCCTTGATTGTTGCCTGCCGTTGATCCACTTCCCTAGCCAGTTGGGCACTTTCCTGGTCGGCAGCAGCGGCCAGTGCCCGCTTTTGGCCAAGTTCCTCAATCCGGTCGCCGGCGGCCAGAACCCGTTTCAGACCGGCAGTTTCGGCTTCCGCTCGCAACTGGTCAAGCTTGACTCGATCCTCCTCAATCCTAACCAGAACACTCTCGGCACGATCGAGGCTGGCAAGCCGGGCTGCGTCCTGCCGGCGAGCCCGGTGGCCGGCGGCAATCTCGTCGATTGCCGCTTGCGCCTCAGTCAACTGATCCTGCACCTGCTGCCTTGCCGGTGCCGCCAGTTGCAACTCGCCCAGTTTCCGATCGCACTCTTTGCCGACGGCCTGCAACTGCCGGTAGCGGGTTTTGCGCCGCTGATCCGAGTGCCAGTTCTCGTCGCGCTGGCTGTGCAGTTGCTGATGGACGGCAAACACCGCGTCCATGCCCGACACCGCTGAAAACATCGCATAAAAAAACCGCTCCCCGCCTTTGAGCAAGCTGGCCGCACTTTTCTCCATCTGCGGCTGATCAAGCGCGAATTCACTCTCGTAGCGGGCGCGAGTTACACCCGCCAGCCATTCATCGAGTTGCCGCTGCTCAAGCGGCCGGCCGGCTGCATCAAGCAGGGGGTCCTTGCGGCGCTTGCGGCGCTGGCAGGAAAGGGTTTGCCTGTTGCCGTTTTGCTCATTTTCAAGCACTCCGGTGATCAACAGATCCGAATAGTCGCAGGCGAAGTTGGCAAATGTCTGCTCGCCAAACCCGAACAAGAAATCCGACAGCGATTTCCTGAACACCGATTTGCCGGCCTCGTTGGCGCCGAATACGACATGCAAATCGGGCATCCCCTCGCCAGCTGCAAATTCAAGCGTCCGCTCGGAAAAATGGCCGTAGCGCTCCAATCCAAGACGGGCAATGCGCATTCTTTCAGTCCTTTTTCCCGGCGGCCAAAGCGGCAATCAGGCTGCGAGCCGCCTCG
>JAPORI010000102.1 GCA_026710225.1 Betaproteobacteria bacterium | reverse complement strand
AGCGCGCCAAGCGCACGCGTCAGGGTGCCGCGCCCGCGGGCTGCACTCCTTTCCAAGTTACCGGGGGGTTGGGGCAACAACATCAATAGTCCTGCAAAATCCTGCCGATTCTATCATTATTGGGCAGGCGGCGGCAAGTTTGCCACCCTTTTCGCCGCCCACGCTCTGGCGCGTGGGGTCGATTTTGTGGCTGACCACGCCATCTTCCTGCCGGCGGGCGCTGCCTTGTAGCCCTGCCGCAGCCATGATCGCAGCCACTTGCGCAGGCAAGGGGCAGCAGGTGGGGAGACGGCAACGGCTCGCTCCGCCCAGGCCGCGGCGACCAGGGCACGGCGACCAGGGCACGGCAGCCGGCAGCAAGGCGCCAGGCCAAGCCCTTTGGCGATGCGCCCTACGGCCGCTATCGCGCCGATTGCAACCGCCGGCGGCGGTTATATCTCATTGCGCCGGGAAAGAGAATTTGGCGGATGGGGTATTGTTCCCTGGCCCATAGCGTAGAATTGCCGCAACCGCTCCTGACTTGCTTTTCGCTTGGTTCTCGCCCATTTTATATGTTAAAATAGAAGTTTGCCTTTTTCTTTCGCTGTTGATGATTATGTCTTTTTTACCTTATTTTGGGGAATTCGCCGGCGCGTTTGGGGCGCGTGGGCAAGTGCCTGATTTTTCAGTCATCCGGCGCCAATATTCCCCGATCAGCAGCCGTTGATTAGCGGCCTGCCGCAGAGCCTGACAGCACAAGACTATGAGTCATAACTCTATACGAGTGGCCAACGATTTTCTGGTTCGAGCTGAACAAGACAAAAAGCCGATTGTCTCCGTGCTCAAGTTGATAAAACTGGTCTACATAGCCCACGGCTATTATTTGGCCATGTCCGACAAGCCACTCATTTCCGGCAAGGTCGAGACATGGAAACACGGCCCTGTCATTCCCGATGTCTACGAGGCATTCGAGAACCAGATCGGATTGAACCTTCCCCTGTTGCAGGTTGAAACCAGATTAAGAAGATTTTACGAGGGCGATTTGGCCGACGACAAGACAGCCCAGACAGTTATGGGAAGAGTCTGGCAAGTCTACGGCGGCTTTTCCCGGCAGCAACTAAGTGACATTACCCACCAGCACAGCACTCCCTGGCATAAAACGGTAGCCAAACACGGGTTATACAGCGTCATCAAGAATTCCTTGATAAAGAAATACTATCGCGATAAGATGAAAGATGTCGCAGAAGCTCGACGAAAATCCTGACAATATAAATGAGTTGTCTGTGCCCGGTTCTGGTGCTGAGGCGGCCCCAGAAAAGTCAGACTGAGGTGACGCCGAAACTGTCGTCGATACGCATATCAGGGCTCAGACCCTGTTTCTCGGATCGTTGCGATGGGTGGTTGTGTGCGGTGCTATTGGTCTAGTCGTGTATACCGCGGTGGCCATTTGGATTGTGTTCTCCACTTTTTCAATGACATTTGAGGGAAGCGTTGGCATAGACAAACTGCCGGCAGATGAAAATGGCGATATAAAAGAAGAGATAAAGAGCGCTCTTGGTGGTTGGTTTGAATACAAAAGTTTTATAGTCATTGCCGCTTTTTCATCAATAACCGTAATCGTCTCGTCAGTTTTTCTGGGTATCAAAGGAATGCTGTCGCTTTTAATCAAAGAAGGAAGCAAACAGGGGAACGAAAACTCAACGGCCTAGGGATCGTTTACCAATCGATCTGGGGTAAGCCAAGCCCAACCCGAGTTCTGGTTGATAACCCGCCAACTTTTGCCGCCAGGTCAAGTGTCAAAAATTGGCAACCAAGCAGCAATTTCCGGGTATGCTAATGACTTTCCAGAATTTTGTGGGCGGCGTTTCAACAGCCCGGTTGCGCACAGGCCGCGGCGACCAGGAGCACCTTGCGCCCGTTCGAATAGCCAGATCGCCGCAGCCCCGCTGGCAGGTGGAGCGCCTTGCCCGGTTGCGACCAGCGCCTGCCCTCCCCCGATCCGGTCGGTTGGGCTGCGCCCGCACCGATCGCGCACCAGCCTCGCGATGCTCGAATAAGCGGGAGGATTTCTCTGTAAAATACCTGAAAATCGCACAATTTTCCGGCCACCCGCAGCAAGGCCAACCGGCCCATCGCCAGACGATTTTGCCACCAGAGCGATTGATGATATAATTCCTGTCATGGGCTTCTTTGGCTTCGGCAAGAAAAAAAATGGGCAAAACGGCTCCGGACGCAAGTATCCGCCGGTCAAGGTGCATGTCGATCTGGACGGAGGCTTTCATGTTGACCCGGAGGAGTTTTTCAGCCACCCAGGGGTTATTGAGCAACTCGACAAGATGACCGGGATGAGCGAGCGCATCGCCGCCCAGCAGCGCGCCAAGCGGGAGGCTGGCAACCCGTAGGCAATGAACTCGCTGGGGGTGGTCATACTTGTCCTGCTGCCGATCATCGGCAGCGGCTATTTGCTTTATAACACCCAGTTGATGCGTTCCTTGCTACCCGACACCTACCGCAGCAACCACTATTTTCGCATCCTGTTGCTGGGATTTTTCTGGGTTTTGCTGTGTGATCTAATTCTTGCCCAGATTCCCGGACTGCCTGAAATCATCGCCAGCTGGGAAAGTTTCCTATTCGGCCAACCGGTTCCGGTTGGCGAAGCAATGACAACTGGCTGGCAAAGTTTCCTATTCGGTGCACAGATTTCACTGGTCAGAATCTCCCTGCCGCTGCTGCTGGCGTGGGTAATGAAGATGCTGGTCGATTTTTTCATCCCCGGACGACTTCCCCAAGCCGAGCATATCGAACATCTAATGAATCTGAGCATCATGCTCAACAAGGATGTCGAGTTGATGTATTATGGAGCGGGGCGCGACACAAACCTGCTGATGATTAACACCACCAGCGGCAAGGTGTATATCGGCTGGGTCTTGCAGATGAAACTGCCAAAAGGAGATCGGCAGTGGCTGCATATCTTTCCAATTCAAATTGGCTATTGGGATGAAAAGCAAAGGCTGCAAATAACCAGTGACTATGTGTCTGATCAGGAACACTACTCAAAACTTCTCGCCGAAGGAAAAGATGCCGAGTTTCTAGTTGAACAAGGCATAGTCCGTCCTATGGCAATTATCTCGGTAAAGGAGATAATATCCATCCAACGCTTCAGTTACGCAATGTATTGGAAGGAATTCTTCTCGTCGCAAGAGTGATGGTCAGGCAACTGGCAAAAAGGTTGCCGATGCAAATCTGAAACGCAATTTTGCGCGACCGGGCAAAAAATGAGATTTTAAAATTAATTCGGCGACTGTCTGGAATTTTGTAGTTAACTTTTCAGCGCGCCAAGCGCACGCGTCAGGGTGCCGCGCCCGCGGGCTGCACTCCTTTCCAAGTTACCGGGGGGTTGGGGCAACAACATCAATAGTCCTGCAAAATCCTGCCGATTCTATCATTATTGGGCAGGCGGCGGCAAGTTTGCCACCCTTTTCGCCGCCCACGCTCTGGCGCGTGGGGTCGATTTTGTGGCTGACCACGCCATCTTCCTGCCGGCGGGCGCTGCCTTGTAGCCCTGCCGCAGCCATGATCGCAGCCACTTGCGCAGGCAAGGGGCAGCAGGGGGGAGACGGCAACGACTCGCTTTCCGCCCAGCCCGCGGCGACCAGGACCACCTGGTCAGTTTTTTGGCTGCCTCCGCCCCTTCCCTTTCTACCGGCGAGCACTATCTGGCTGCCCGGCGGCGGTTGCCACCTGCGCCAGCACCCCCCGATCCGGTCGGTTGGGCTGCGCCCGCACCGATCGCGCACCAGCCTCGCAATGCTCGAATAACCATGCGGATTTCTCTGTAAAATACCGGAAAATCGCACAATTTTCCGGCCAACCGCAGCAAGAACAATCAGCCCATCGCTGCGCCCGCCGGCAATGGCTTATAATCG
>JAPORI010000169.1:747-3915 GCA_026710225.1 Betaproteobacteria bacterium | reverse complement strand
GGTGATTTTTCCTTCGGCTGGCAGGTCGAATTTGTTGGCGCACCCGAATCCGGCTGGCAGGCTCAGATCATTGCCGGCGAGGGTCAGGCGGAAGCCTATCTGGTTGTCTTTCAAAACCGGGCGCTTACCGAGATTACCGCTGGCGAGAACAAGGGCAAGCAACTGCTCAACCGCAACATAGTCGTTGGCTTTGAACCCTTCGGTGAAGTTGCCTCCGGTCGCAGCCTGAACGTAGGCGCGCTGGCGGCCGAACACGGCTGCGCAATCATCTTGCAGCGCCCCGGGCAGGGGGCGGCGCTTGGTGCCTGGCGCTGCCCCGCTGCCTAGCGAAAAGGCTTACTCTTCCTCGGGCAGCTGGATGTCGGCGTCGGCTTGCAGTTCCTCCATGTGTTCGGCAAAGCGGACGTTCTTGATCTGATTTTCGATCTGCGGCCGGATCTGCTCGAAACTGGGAACCTTGGCCTCGCGCTCGTCTTCGAGCATGATTATGTGCCAGCCGAACTGGGTCTCCACTGGTTCGCTTATCTCGTCCTCTTCCAGCGCAAGCAGGGCGTCGGCAAAAGGCTTGACGAACAACTCCGGCAACACCCAGCCCAGTGATCCGCCTTCGGCACCCGAACCGGTGTCAACCGAGTGCTCCCTGGCCAGATCGGCAAAGACCTCTTCATCGCCGTCGATTTCGGCTTGCAGTTCTTTGGCCTGCTCCTCATCCTGCACCAGGATGTGGCGCACCAGATACTCGTTCTTGCCCTCTTGTTCGGTAGCAAAGGTTTCGTATTCGGCCTTGACATCATCCTCATCAACCTCGATTTGATCGAACTGACTTTCTATGTAGGCGCGGCTGAGCACCTCGATTTCAGCCATCCGCACCGCCTGCTTGACTCGGGCGTCGTCTTTCAGGCCGAGTTTCTCGGCCTCCTGGGCGGCGAGCACCTGCACCGCAAAGCGCTGCGCAGCATCTTCAGTCTCGATCTGGTTGCGCTCGACGATCTGATCGATGACCGCCTTGGGGATCTCTTCACCGTTGACGATCAGGGCCGGAGCCTCCTGAGAACTTGCCGGCAAAGTGCCAAGCGATGCTGCCAGCGCGGCCGCGACCAGCGGAAGTGTCTTGTGATGTGTGCGCATGATATTGTTGATTATCCGTAATTTATTCGGTTGTTGAGAATGCTTCGATCTTGAGAGCGTGCACCCCGATCTCGGCAAGGTTGCCCAAAGCCCGGTGGATTATTCTGTGGCGCTCAGGCAGGCTGAGGCCAGCAAAACTCTCCGAACGCACGGTCAGCGAAAAGTGGCTTTCGCCGCCGGCCACCGCTTCGGGATGGCCGGCGTGCTCGTCGCTGAAATCGACAATCTCGATCCAGGCTCCGGGAAGGACAGCCACGATTCTACTATGCAGCAGCGCACACTTGCCGGTCACTGGCGCAGCGGCTGGCGGGTGCGCCGCCAGAGCAGGGTGATTTGCACGGTCAGGCAGACCAGGGTGATTGCCGGATAGCCGAAGGTTCTTGCCACAACCCAGTCCTCCTCGGCCAGTTGCACTGCCAGCAGCCAGTTGAGCGCGCCCAGTGCCAGCAGCGCCGCCGCCCATTGCAAGGCTACCCGCCGCCAGACATCCTCGCCGAAGTTCGCCTCGGCAAATGCCGCCGCCAGCACCAGCCGGGCCGGGTTCTTGCCCAGCCGCATCGCGACTAGCACCGCCAGCGCCATCAGCCAGTAGACTATCGTTGGCTTGGCCAGTATGAACGCCGTATCACGCATCGCCAGCGAAATCGCACACAGTCCCACCACCAGCGCGGCGGTAGCCATTTGCAGTCGGGTCGGGCGGTTGCCGGTAGCGACCAGCAACACCAGCGCCGCCGGCGCCGCGATCAGCAGGGTGATGATCGCAGTGTGCATCCCGCCGATCTGGTAGGCGACGAAGAATGCCGCCACCGGTGCCAGATCAGCCAGAATCTTCATCGCGGGCGGAGAACTTCAGGCTTGCCGAGTTGATGCAAAAGCGCAGCCCGCCGGGAGCCGGGCCGTCGTCAAACACATGTCCCAGATGCGCGCGGCAGGCTGAACAGACGACTTCCTGGCGCACCATGCCGTGGCTGCGGTCTTCTTCGGTCTTTACTTGCTGCGGTTGTGCAGCGCGGGTGAAACTTGGCCAGCCGGTGCCGGAGTCAAACTTGTCGGCCGACGAGAACAGTTCGGCGCCGCAGCACACGCAGGTGTACATGCCATCTTGCTTGCAGTTGCAGTATTCCCCGGAAAAGGGAGCCTCAGTGCCTTTCCTGCGGGTCACCTCGTACTGCAAGCGCGTCAGCTTTTTGCGCCACTGATCGTCGCCAATCAGGCTCGGGTCTTCGCTCATGCAAGTTGATTCTAGGTCAGCGGCGGCTACTTGCCGATGCAAAAGCGGGCAAAGATCTCGCCAAGAACATCGTCGGCAACATTGACGCCAACTATCTCGCCCAGGCGCGCATCAGCGCTGCGCAGCAATTCGGCGGCAACCTCCGGGTCTCCGTCCGGGTTGGCGGCGGCCGCTTCGCTCAGCAGTTCAAGCGCCTTGTCCAGCGCATCGACATGCCGCTGCCGGGCCAGGATCGAGGTCTCAGCGCTGCCTGCGGCGAGCAGCCGGGCAATCTCTCCGGCCAGCAGATCGATGCCGGCGCCGGTTTTCGCCGACAGCCGGATGACTCCTTGATCGCAGCCTGGCTTTAGTCCGGCGGCATCTATCTTGTTGAGCACGATCAGATCGGCTGCCGGCAGCTGATCCGGGGCGGTCGCGGCTCGATCCGGCTGCCGGCAGTCGCGCACCTCGATGGTCAGATCGGCAGCCCGGGCGGCTTCGTGCGCCCGGCGCATGCCCTCTTGCTCGATTGCCCCGGCCGGCTTGCGCAATCCGGCGGTGTCGGCGATCTCAACCGCCAGGCCGTTGATGGCGATCGTTGCCCGCACCAGATCGCGGGTGGTGCCGGCTTCGGCATCGACTATTGCAGTCTGCTCGCCGGTGAGCCGATTGAGGATGCTCGACTTGCCGACATTAGGTTCACCGATCAGGGTTATCCGGCTCGCCTGGCGCATCGTCAGGCTTGAGCGGCATTGACCGGCCAGGGCGCCTAGTTCATTTGCCAGTTGCTCGATGTCGGCGCGGATTTTTGTTGCCGATTCCGGCGTGAT
>JAPORI010000169.1:0-699 GCA_026710225.1 Betaproteobacteria bacterium | reverse complement strand
CCCACCTCGGCGCGGGCGGCGGCGGCGGCCAGTTGGGCGGCTCTGTCGGTGGTTGCGCCGATCAGATCGGCGATGCCTTCGGCTTGTTCGAGGCTGATCTTGCCGTTGGCGAAAGCCCGCCGGGTGAATTCACCCGGCCCGGCAACCCGGGCGCCCAGTTGCAGGCAGCGTTGCAGCAGCCGGTTGACTACCGCAACCCCGCCGTGGCCTTGCAGTTCTAGGACATCCTCGCCGGTGAACGAGCGGGGGGCGGCAAACAGCAATGCGACGCCCTGATCAACGACGCTGCGATCCTCGGCCAGGAACGAGCGCTTGCAGATTTTTCCGGCTACCGCCGGCCGGTCGAGCAGCTGGCGGTTGATTCTTTCGATGCCGGAGCCGGAAAGCCTGATTATGCCAATGCTGCCGGCGGCCGCCGGCGGCGTTGCGACAGCTGCGATCAGCTCGTCACTTGCCACTTTTTCCGGCGGCATCGATGCTGCGGATAACCACCCACTGCTGCAACATCGACAAGACGGTGTTGGCTATCCAGTACAGCACCAGTCCGGTCGGGAACAGGATCGAGAAGGCGGCAAATCCCAGCGGCATGATCTTCATGATCATCGCCTGGGTCGGATCCGGCGGTGCCGGATTGAGTCTGGTCTGCAACAGCATCACCCCGCCGAGCAGCACCGGCAGGATGTAGAAGCGGTCCGGAGC
>JAPORI010000178.1 GCA_026710225.1 Betaproteobacteria bacterium | reverse complement strand
TGGCTGTTCATTTTGAGAAGGAACCGGAAGTGCTCGAACTTCTGCTGGCCGCCGGTGCCGATCCAGCCTTTACCGACGCGAAAGGCAAGACCGCCTGGGATTACCTGCCGCATGATTTGCAGGGGGACGATGCCTATCAGGGACTCAAGCCGCAAAATATGGCTGCCAGTCGGCCGCAGTCTGTTGATGGCTGCGATTTCGGATCGGTGGAGTTTTTTGCAACCGCAACCGAAGAGACGATCAAAAGCTGCATAGCAAAAGGGCAAAGCGCAAACAGCAAGAACTCACGAGGCGAAACCCCCTTGCATAATGCTGTTGTCCTGAGTCAGAATCCAAAAGTGATCAAGGCACTGCTGGACGCCGGAGCCGAAATCAACAGCCGCGACCGCTTCGGTAGCACGCCGCTGCACGCTGCTGCCGATTTTAGCCACGAGCCGAAAGTAATCAAGGTTCTGCTGGATGCCGGAGCTGATGTCAACAGCCGTGATCGGGTAAATGGCTCGCCGCTGCATAATGCGATCCAGTTCAACCAGGCGCCGGTGGTAGAACTTTTGCTGGCTGCCGGCTCTGATATCAATGACCGCTATCGCTATGTTGGAGGCACTTTATTGCATATGGCTGTTCATTTTGAGAAGGAACCGGAAGTGCTCGAACTTCTGCTGGCCGCCGGCGTTGATCCGGCTCTGACCGACGACAGCGGCAAGAGGGCCTGGGATTACCTGCCGGACGATCTGAAGGAAGCCGATGCCTATCAGAAGCTCAAGCCGCAAACTGCAACTGCAACTCAGTCGCCACAAAAGCCGCAGCCTGTCGATGGCTGCGATTTCACATCGAAAGAGTTTTTTACCACCGCCAGTGAAAAAGCAGTCAACAGTTGTCTGCAACAAGGACAGGGCATTGATGTTCGCAATGCAGAAAGAGACACACCTGTGCACATGGCTGCCAGATATAGTTCCGATCCAAAAGTGACAAAAGCCTTGCTTGCCGCCGGTGCCGATGCCAACAGCCGCAACTTTTTCGGAGGCACGCCGCTGCACGCCGCCGCCCAACAAAACAAGGAACCACAAGTGATCGAGGCGCTGTTGGCTGCCGGTGCCGATGTCAACGCCACTGACGATGTCGGCATTACTCCCTTGCAGTGGGCAATAATGGGACGGGCACAACCGGAAGTGATCGAGGCGCTGCTGGCCGCTCCCGGCGCCGATGCCGACAGTCGCCATGATAGCCTCGGAGCATCACTGCTGCATACGGCGGCGATGTTCAATCAAGGTCCCAAGGTAATAGAGGCATTGCTGAGTAAAGGCGCCGATGTCAACAGTCGCAGCGATTCCGGCCAGACACCCCTGCACTGGGCGGCAACCCACAATGAACACCCTGAAACAATCGAGGCTCTGATTAATGCCGGCGCTGACCTCAATAGCCGCTCATCGCTTGCAATTCCTTTTCACCGGCTGGCGTTTGAGCACTCCAAGTTTGTAGACGCAGAAGCGAACGATGCCACCGCGGGTCGGGTCGATGATCAGGCAACTGCCTTGCATTTTGCCGCCGGCTTCAACGAAAACCCGCAAGTGATAGGGATGCTGGTTAGCATGGGCGCTGATATTGAAAGCCGTTCCAGCAGCCAGGCAACTCCCCTGCACTGGGCGGCGGCCTTGTGCAATGCAAAGCCGGGGATAATAAAGGCGCTGCTGGATGCGGGCGCCGACATCAACAGCCGCGCTGGCAACGGATGGACTGCCCTGCACTTTGCCGCGTTCAACTGCACTGAGCCGGAGACAATCGAGATTTTGCTCACCCACGGAGCCGACGGGCAAATTGCCGACCAGGACGGCAAAACTCCCGGGCACTATATCCGGCAAAATCCGCAACTGCAAGACAGCGCCGTATCTCAACAACTGGTGCCATAAAACGACAACAGCGGAGACCTTGCCCGAACCTTCGAACAAGGCATTGACGACAAAAATAAAAATCTTATAATTGCGACAAATGGTGAGTATCTTCCGAGCCTGGGCCGATTGCCGGCGCTTCGTTTTCGCCACTGAAACGACAAGCCTCACTGCCTGGCTTGTGCGGATCGGCATGGCGTGGCTGGTGATAGCAGCCGTTTGCCATTTCCTCTATTTGGAGGGCCAATCCGGTGAGGAAAAAATCATCTTCCATGTGCTGCTGTTGCTGCTGCTGGCCGGCAGCGGAATTGGCCGTTTTTCGATTGGGCGCCAGAAACTGTTTATAGCATTTTTGTGGTCTTTTCTGGCAATCAGTGCCGGGATGATCTCCTCCGACTTGATGCAAATCAAAACCGACGCGATGATGCCGCCCTTGATTGCTTATCTGTATGCATTGCTTTCCTTTGCCGTATTGCTGCTGGCCATCTTCACGCGCCTGCAATTGCTGCTTTGCCAAAAATGCCTGACCGGAAAGGACAGCTCCCGGGACATCTGGGACGCGCTCAAGAAAAAAGGGCTGACCCAAAAGCCGGATATGGCTTTTCCTGCCGCAGTTGTAATAATTGTCATGTATGGCTGGTATCAAGGATTATTTGAATTCTGGAACGGGCGGTTGGCCTTCGTTTCCTTTTTGTTCCTGTTTTCCATTGCCGGATCATGCGTGCTGCTGGCCCGATATGCAGGCCACCTGCATTCAGCCAACCCGCCTGCCAATGACCATTAATCAAGTGCACCCGTTTTTCTGTGAATGCTCTTTTGCGCGGGAATTGTCGATTTTCACGCTTCCCACAGCATCGCTATCGGCATGGCAAACAGCCCGGCGGCGACTTGCTGGATGCAATCGCCGTCGTGCAGGATGATTCCGCAGACAAAGTCGTCGCCGGCAGCGGCACGCAGTTGCCGCAAGCCCTTGAAATCGGTCGGCCCCACTGCCGGAGCGGCAGTTGTTTCAATGCCGATCAGACCGCGGCCGGCTTGTTCAACTACCAGATCGACCTCGTTGCCGTTGCGATCGCGAAAATGACTTAGGCGCATTTCGTTTCTTGCCAGAGCGGCGGCCTTGCCAATTTCCCCGCAAACGAAACTCTCAAGCAGTTCGCCCGGCCGGTTGTCAACCAGACGCAAATCGTCCCGGTAGCCAAGTGCAGCCGCCAGGGCCGAGTCGATGAAGTGCAGCTTGGGTCGCTTGATCAGACGGCGGATGGCGTTGCCGTGCCAGGCACCAATCCGACGCAGCAGGAACATGTTTTCAAGCAGCGACAGCCAGCTGTCGACGGTATGGCCGGAAACTTCCAGTTGCCGGGCCAGTTTTTGCATGTCAACTATCCGGCCGGATACAGCCGCGGCCAGTTCGATTAGCCTGGCGAATTTTTCCGGTCGGTGGATGCGGGCGGCCACCGGCAGGTCGTGGCCGGCGAGGTTGCGCGCGTAATTGCGCAGCCAGTCGGCGCGATCTTCCCAATTGCCGGCGGCGAGCGCCTCGGGAAAGCCGCCGGCCATGACGCTCTGCCACAGATCACCACTTCTGCCGGTTGCCATGAAATCGGGGAAGTCGGCGGCAAAGGCCCGGTCAAGGAAGTTTGCCGGCTGGCGAGCGCCGATCTCGGCAACCGAAAGCGGCAGCAACTCAACCGCCACCATCCTTCCGGCCAGCGAGTCCGGGGCGATGGCGCTTTTGAACAGCTCCACCGAGCCGGTGATCAGGTAGCGGCAGCGCTGCGGGCTGTCGTCGACGAGCCGCTTGATCTCGAGAATCAGATCGGGTGCCCACTGGATTTCGTCGATTATGCCGGCTGGCATGTTGCGGACAAATGCAGCCGGGTCAGCCTGGGCAAATCGGCGCGCGCGGGCGGCATCGAGACTGACATACGGCAGGTCATTGTCCCGGGCAATCTGTTTGACCAGGGTGGTCTTGCCGGCCTGCCGGGGACCGGTGAGCGCGACAATCCGATAGCGCTGCATCGCATCGGCAATCTTTTGCCGGGCATGGCGGGGCAGATAAGCGCCTGACGACAGAAGCATTTCTTGCATGGTT
>JAPORI010000218.1:2901-4024 GCA_026710225.1 Betaproteobacteria bacterium | reverse complement strand
CGAAAAGCCGCGCAGTTTCGGCAAGAGAAAGGATGTATTGCTCGGCTTTCTTTGCGACTTGCCGAGCGAGCGTCCCGATCCGAGCGAACAGCCGCGCCAGTTTGTCCTGCGCCTGATGCGTTGCCCGCAGGAGACGGAAAGTTTTCAGATTGACCTGGCGGTGCAAGTGCATCCGGAGCGCGATGGAATGTGTCTGGTGAGTGTCGAGGTCGGTGCAACCACCAACCGGCGTCCTGGCGGCAATGTGCTGTGCATGCCCAATCTGATTGCCGGGCTGCTGGAGGATTTCTGCTGCACCGCCGGTGACGATGGCCTGGAGATCGCCGCGCAGTCGCGGCCGGTGAAGGAAGAAGACGCTGACGCAATCAAGGAAATGATCGACAGTCCCAAGCGGCTGCTGCCGGTGGTGGTTGCCGACTATAACGCATCGGTGAAGCTGGCTGGCTCTATGGCCGGCCTTGCCCATTACCATTATTATGAAGACAGCAGTGCCGGTCTGCGCATCGGTTTGCGCCCGGGCAGCAGCCACGCGCTGGCGCATGTCTTTTGGCCCGGCGCCGGCAATGATCCGCAACTGGTAAGCAGTGTGCAACTGCCGGCGCAACTGGCGAGTGCATCACTTTTGCGCAATTGTGCCGGCGGGGTAGGAGTATGGGAGACGCTGCAAGCCGGCAAGCTGCGCCGGCGTCTGACCAAGACCGAGAAGCAGCAGCGGGCGGCCGATCCGGATGCCGAGATGCGCGACGAACTTGCCAAGCTCAGCCGCAAGTGCCGGGAGGCCGAGGGCAGTGCCGCCCGGTTGGAAGAAAGACTCAAGGATGTCCAGTGCGATCTGGGCTGGTTGTTGCGCGCCGATTCGCCGCTTGATGCGATCAAGCAGATGGGAACTGACGACAGCAGGACAATCGAAAGCGTCAAGGATGCAATCGATGCAGCCCGCTGCGACTACGCCAGCGAACTTGATTTCGAGCACATCGACTACCACAAGGAGGCGGATGATTTCGCCGCGGCCAAGCAGGTGTTTTTGGCGCTCAAGTGGCTGGCGCGCCGTTATGTTGTGGCCCGACGTGGCGGCGGCGGTGACGATCTGGCCACCAGTTGCAAGGAAGCCTGCGGCTTCGAG
>JAPORI010000218.1:0-2891 GCA_026710225.1 Betaproteobacteria bacterium | reverse complement strand
TTCTCGAAGCCGCAGGCTTCGAGTACGCGCCGAAGCAGTCGACGACCACGGTGAGCATGTATCAGCAGGACTATCAGTTCAAGTACCGCGGCCGGCCGGTGGTTGCCGAGGAGCATCTGCGCTGGGGGGTAAGCCGCGATCCGCGCCAGATTCTGCGCATTTCCTTTTATTACGATGATCAAGACAACAAGGTGGTGCTGCATTACTTTGGCCGCCACCAGCGCAACCAGATTACCTGATGGCCGGCAAGGTTGCGGTACTGGGGATATTCGTCGCCGATCTGACCTTTCGGGCAGCGCGTCTGCCCAAACTGGGCGAGACGATCATCGGCAGCGGTTTTGGCATAGGCTGCGGCGGCAAGGGTTCCAATCAGGCGGTTGCCGCCGCCCGCGCCGGCGCTGCGACGACTTTCATCAGCAAGCTCGGCGACGATGAGTTCGCGGCCATGGCCCGCCGCACCTGGCAGGAGGAGGGCATCAAAGCGTGCATCTGCCCGTCTTCTGATCCGACCGGTGCTGCGCACATCTTCGTCAACGAAACAACCGGCGCCAACGCAATCATCGTCTATCCGGGTGCCTGCGCCGGACTCAGCGCCGCCGATGTCGATAAGCACCGAGCTGCAATCGAGGCGGCCGATGTCTTTGTTGCCCAGCTTGAGCAGCCGCATGCGGCGGCGTTGCGCGGCCTGCAGATCGCCCGCCAGGCCGGTGTCACCACCATTCTCAATCCGGCGCCGGCCGCCGAGCCGATCGATGATGCATTCTTCGCGCTGTGCGACTTCATTGTCCCCAACGAGAGCGAAGCCGCCGGCCTGACCGGTATCACCATCGATGGTGAAGCCGCTGCCCGCCGGGCGGCCGGGCAACTGCGCAGTTGCGGTGCCGGTGCGGCGATCATAACTCTCGGCGAAGATGGGGCGCTGCTAGATGACGGCAACGATGTGCTGTTGCAGCCGGCGATTGGTTGCGGTGCCCCAGTCGATACCACTGGCGCCGGCGATTCCTTTGTCGGCGCGTTTGCCGCCGCGCTCGCCGGCGGTGCCAGCGCCGCCGATGGATTGCGCTACGGCTGTGCGGCCGCCGGCATATCGGTTACCCGGCCGGGAACCGTTGCCGCCATGCCCCAACGCGCCCAGATCAAGGCGCGGCTTGCCGGGTAGAGTGGCGGCAGCATCAGCGGTGTCCGGCAGCCGATCGGAGAAAATTGGCAACTGGCCCCGCTGTTGGCGGCCTGTTGCACACAATCAGCATGGGAGATCATCGCACCACATTAAATCTGCTTGAGACCCGCTTCCCGATGCGGGCCAACCTGGCTAGGCGCGAGCCGCAGATGCTTGAGCGCGCTCAAAGCAGCCAGCTTTACCAGCGGCTGCGCGAACTTGCTGCCGGTCGGCCCAAATATGTCTTGCACGACGGGCCTCCCTATGCCAACGGCGACATCCACATCGGCCATGCGGTCAACAAGGTGCTCAAGGATCTGGTCGTGCGCAGCAAGACCGTGCTCGGCTTTGATGCCCCCTATGTTCCCGGCTGGGACTGCCACGGCCTGCCGATCGAGCACCAGATGGAAAAGAAGCTGGCCAAGCGCGACAATCCCAATGAGTTTCGGCGCGCCTGTCGCGCGTTCGCCGCCGAGCAGATCGACATCCAGCGGGTGAATTTCGAGCGGCTGGGAGTGCTCGCCGACTGGGACGGACACTATCGCACCATGCATCCGCCCACCGAAGCTGCGATCGTGCGCGCCCTGGGTGATTTACATGCAACCGGCCTGATCTACCGCGGCCTGAAGCCGGTGATGCATTGCAGCGTCTGCCGTTCGGCGCTGGCCGAGGCCGAGATCGAATACCGGGAAGTCGTCTCCCAGGCGATCGATGTTTCCTTTGCCGCCGCTGCCAACGACAAGGTCGCCGCCGCGTTCGGTTGCAAGGATGTCGTCAATGCCGGTGCAGTGATCTGGACCACCACCGCCTGGACGCTGCCGGCCAACCGCTGTCTGGCGGTGCACCCGGAACTTGTCTATCAGCTGGTGCGCACCGAAGCCGGTGATCTGATCATCGCCGAGAACTTGCGCGAGCAGTGTCTGCAACGCTGGAAACTTGCCGGCAAGGTGCAAGCCAGCGCCCCCGGCGCTGCTCTGGTCGGGCTGGTTTTCCGGCATCCTTTCTATGATCGGGAGGCACCGGTGTTAGCCGGCGAGCATGTCAGCGACGCCGAGGGCACCGGTCTGGTGCACACCGCGCCGGCCCACGGTGAGGAGGACTGGAAACTGGCAGCCCCGGCCGGGTTTGATGCCCGCTCACCGGTTGATCCGGCCGGCTGCTATTACGACTGGGTCGAGCAATTCGCCGGCCTCAACATCTGGAAAGCGGTGCCAAAGATCATCGAGCAGTTGCGCAGCAACGGCCGGCTGCTGCATGTTGTCGATCATCGTCACTCCTATCCGCTGTGCTGGCGGCACAAGGAGAAACTGATCTATCGCACCGCCTTGCAGTGGTTCGTGGCCATGGATGAAAAAGGTGGCGGCGATGCTACCTTGCGCTCCCGGGCGCTGGCTGCGATCGAGGACACCGAATACTTCCCGGCCTGGGGTAGGGAGCGCATGCGCGCCATGGTCGAAGGCCGGCCGGACTGGTGCTTGTCGCGGCAGCGGCTGTGGAACTCGCCGGTGGCGCTGTTTGTCGACAAGCGCACCGGTGAGCCGCATCCGCACAGCGACCGGTTCTTCGCCCAGATTGCCGACATGATCGCCAAGGATGGCATCGAGGCCTGGTTCGCGCTCAAACCCGAGCAGTTGCTCGGCGAGGACGCCGATCGCTACGACAAGGTAACCGACACTCTCGATGTCTGGTTTGACTCCGGAGTAACCCATCAGGCGGTGATGAACTGGGACGG
>JAPORI010000180.1 GCA_026710225.1 Betaproteobacteria bacterium | reverse complement strand
CGATGATCTTGCCGGTGCTCTTGAACACCTCCTGCACCGTCTCCAGATAGAGACGCTGACGGGTTACCCGCGGGGCGGCGGCATACTGCTCGGCGAGCAACCGGAATCGTTCGGCCTCACCCTTGGACTTGGCGACCGTGCTGAAACGGTAGGCTTCGGCATCTTCCAGAATACGCGCTTTCTGTCCCTCGGCCTTGGGAATGATGTCATTGGCATAGGCCTCACCCTCGTTGATCTTGCGCTCGTAGTCCTGGCGGGCGCGGATTGCGTCTTCGAACGCATCCTGCACCTGATCCGGCGGCTGGACGTTCTGGATCGCGACTTGGCGAATCAGGATACCGGTCCGGTAGTAGTCAAGGATTTCCTGCATCAGCAATTCGGTATCGGCAGCGATCTGCTCGCGTCCTTCATAAAGAACGTAGTCGATGTTGTTGCGCCCGACCACTTCGCGCATTGCGGTTTCCGCAACCTGCAACACCGCGTTTTCCGGATCACGGTTGTTGTACAGGTAGTCTTCGGGATTCTTGAGCAGATACTGGACGGCAAACTGCAAGTCGATGATGTTGAGGTTGTCGCTGAGCATCAGCGATTCGCGGGCAATCTTGTTGCGGGCGTTGTTGCGATAGCCGACCTCGACGGTGCGCACCCCGGTTAGGTTGACGATCCGGTAGTCATCAATAAACGGAATCCGCCAGCGCAGCCCCGGTTCGTTTACTCCGATCGGCTTGCCGAGGCGGAAGGTCAGCGCCCGTTCGCTTTCATCAACGGTGTAAAAGCCGCTGATCATGATCACCAGCAGGGCCATGCTCGACACCAGAACCGCCAGCATTCCCGGTGGAATCAGCAGGCCGCCACCGGGTGGCTGCTCACCGTCGCCTTCACCGCCGCGGCGAAACATCTCCAGCGACTGGCGCCGCGAGCGAAAGCCCATCTGCTGCATGAACTTCTCGACGATCTCGTCCAAATCCGGCGGACCGTCCTTGCGCTGAAAGATTTTTCCGAGACCCAACATGTGAAAGAAAAAAGAGATGGCCAAGCAAAAGATTAGGAGCCAGTCAGGATGAGCCTATCTGGCTGCATAACTGTCTGCGCAATTCCGGAACCCCTCTGCCGGTAGCTGCAGAAACGCTTACCCTTGCGATTATTTTATCACAGCCGGAGAAGCGTCCGCTCCACTGCCGCCCTTCCGGCAGCAAATCCGACTTGTTGCCGACCAGCAGGCGGGGAACTTGGCCGGCGCCTATCTCCTCGAGAGTGTCCTCGACCACCCGGGCCTTCTCCCAGCAATGAGGATCGGAAGTATCGACTACCAGCAGCAGCAAGTCGGCATCAACCGCCTCCCGCAGCGTCGCCCGGAAGGCATCGACCAGGGTGTGGGGCAGATCGCGCACGAAGCCGACCGTATCCGAGATCGCCGCATAGCTGCCCTCGCCCAGATAGACGCGTCGGGTGGTGGTGTCGAGAGTCTCGAACATCCGCTCGCTGGCCGGCACCGACTGGCCGGCAAGGCGGGCAAACAGGCTCGACTTGCCGGCATTGGTATAGCCGACCAGAGCGACCGTGGCGATGCTGCGCCGGCGGCGCTGCACCGTGCGCATCGCCCGCTGGTGATGCTTGCCGATCCGCTCACGCAGGCGCCTGATTCTGTCCATCAGCAGCCGACGGTCGATTTCGAGCTGCTTTTCACCGGGTCCGCCGACCGTACCGGTCTTGCCCCGCTGACGCTCCAGGTGCTGCCAGCCGCTTACCAGTTGCGCATATTCGTATTCGCTGCGAGCCAATTCAACCTGCAACTTGCCCTGGGCGCTGGTGGCGCGCTGGGCGAAGATGTTGAGAATCAGCCCGGTACGGTCGATGATGTCGATTTTGAGAGCGGCGCGCAACCGGCGCAACTGGCCGCCGCTGGCCGGACAACTGGTAACCAGCGTGCGCACCTGCGCTTCCCGGACCAGATTGCCAACCCGGGCCAGTTTGCCCTTGCCAATCATCGTCGCCGGCTGCAACCGCTCCTGCCGCAGCAGCATCGCCCAGCTGATGTCGAGTCCGGCGGCCGCAGCCAGAGAAGCGAGTTCGGCCAGGTCATCCCAGCCGCAGCGCTGGGCGCGTGAATTTACCCCCAGCAGCGCCGCCTTCACGCGCTGCGGCCCGCCGGGGCAGATTCCCCGTCAACAAGCTTTAGCACCAGCGGCGCCGCCCCTATGCCCAGACTGCTAGCCAGCTGACTGGTCAGATAGCGCTGGTAGGACTGGCTGAGCAAATGCAGATTGCGACCATGCACGGCAATTGCCGGCGGTTCGCTGCCGGCCTGATGGGCATAGGTTAGCTTCGGTCGAGTATTGCCGCGCCGGGGTGGACTTGATCGGGCAACCGCCTCCTTGAGTGCTTTGGTTGCCGCAGCCGCCGAGAAGCGCACCCGCGCCCGGCGCAGGGCTGCGAACGCGGCATCGATCACCCGCTTGCCGGAAAAACGCGGCTGGGAGGCTGCAACCAGCATGAAGGTTGCGCGGGAAAGATGGGGAAGGTCGCGCACTACATTGCGGCGAATGCTGCGCTTTTGGGCAGCATCAAGCAAATCCGACTTGTTGAGGATCACCACCGCGGCGCGTCCGGATTCGGCGATAAGCCGGGCCAGCCGCTGATCCTGATGCGAAACCCCCTCACTTGCATCAAGAACCAGCAACACCACATTGGCGCTGGCAATCGCATCGCGGGCGGTACGGGAACTGATTTGCTCGATGCTGTCGGTGATCAGGCTCTTGCGGCGCACTCCGGCAGTGTCAACCAGCACCGCATTCCGACCCCGGTGACTGAATTCGATGTCAACCGCATCAATGGTGGTGCCGGGCTGCTGGGAAACGATCATCCGCTCGGCTCTGGCTATCTTGTTGGCCAGAGTGGACTTGCCGGCGTTTGGCCTGCCAAGCAGGCTGATGCGCACCTTGCCGTCATCAACGGCCTGCTTACTGTCGATCTCTATTTTGTGCTTGGTGCGCAATTGAGCGGCAGTGGCGGCAACATGCTCGCGCAGATTGCCGATGCCGATGCCGTGCGTGGCCGAAACCGTAATAACCGGCTCGATGCCAAGTGCGAAAAATTCAGCCGCGGCGGCCGCAGCAGACTTGCCTTCGCACTTGTTTACAACCAAAGCGAGCGGGCTGCCGGCAGCAATTTTTCTGAGGCTACGCGCCATTTCCGAGTCGGCCGGCACCAATCCGGAGCGACCATCGACGACCAGCAAAATTGCATCAGCGGCAGCGGCAGAGCGTAACGCCTGTCGGCGGGCTGCACTTTTGACTTGTGATTCATCTTCATCCTCGACGCCGGCGGTGTCGATCAGGATGCAGTCCAGGTCCGCCGCCGGCTGCTCAAGCGGGTCGCGAGTCACTCCCGGACGATTGTGGACTATTGCCCTGCCGGAGCGCAACAGGCAGTTGAAAAGCGACGACTTGCCTACGTTCGGGCGACCGCAGATGGCAATCCGCGGCGGCAACTTGTTCATTGCTGCAGGCGCAGCCGGTACAGGAAACCTTGCCTGGTTTGCGCCAGCAAATCGCCGTCGGCAAGCGCAACCAGCGTAACCGGATCCGAATCAAGGCGGATGCCGCCGGTGCGCTGACCGCTGGTCGAGTCGTACACCGACAGACCTTCAAAGCCGTCGGCGACAACCAGGAAGCCGGCTGCACTCGCCAGCAACGGGGTGCGCAGGGCGCTTGCCCGTTCGGCCTTCCACAACTGCGAGCCGGATGATGCTGCAAATGCATGCAGATCGCCTGCATCGTCAACTGCAAAGACCTCACTGCCGGTTACCGCAACCGCCCCGGCTGATGATATCTTCTGCTGCCAGTTCTGCGCCCCGGAGTCGATGTCAAAGCAGGCCAGCCAGCCACGAAATGCCGCGGCGCAGACGCTTTTGCCGGCAAAGCCGGCGGAACCGACATGGGAAAGATTGCGCGCATCATCCGGATCAACCAGATCATGGAGCTTGGCACTCCAGACCACAACTCCGGTTTCGGCGGCAATCGCCAGCAAG
>JAPORI010000037.1 GCA_026710225.1 Betaproteobacteria bacterium | reverse complement strand
GGAAATATAGGATCGGCACAATGCCAATTCACGCCCATCAGACGGAGAACCTCCACGGATTCGTCCGGATTCTCGGCAAGCATCCGGCGCAGGCGCTGCTCGATCTCGTCCATGCCCGGTGCCGCGCCGGCTACCGCCGGAGTTGAACGCTCCTCGTCAATCAATTGCGGCGAGCCGACGATCAAATACATGATGGTCGGCACCAGAACCAGGGTAGTCACCACGATCGCCGCACCACTCCAGTCGCGGCTGCCGGAATCGTCGGCCTTGACTTGGCCGGTTGAGATCGCACGCGCCTGTTCCAGATCGCGGGCTAACTGCTCTTCTATCTCGCGACTGTATTCTTCATACTCGTCGCCGCTGATCTCGCCGGCGGCCGCCCGCGAACGCAGGATGCGCATCTGTTCGCGCCCGGCGGCGATGTTGTCGGCGGTGGCGACTTCCGCGGCGGCCGCGGCATCAACATGCCGGCCAAGCAAACGCGGCAGCAGGATGCCGGCGGCGACCGCCAAGCCGAGCACGGCAAGCGCAATGAAGACGCTCATCTATTCGGACAGCAGCCGCTTGGCGTTGTCCTGCTCGCTGGCCGGTATCGCTACCCGCCGCCGCCGGTTGGCGAGACGCGGCAACAGCAAAAAGGCGATTATCGCAACGACAAACGGTGCAAACCACAAGGCTGCGGTCCTGGCGACAATCGGCGGCCGGTAGCGGACGAAGTCGCCGTAGCGTTCGGTAAGAAAGCCGATGATCTGATCGTCGCTTTGACCGGCGAGCACCTGTTCTTTAACCACATCGCGCATGTCCGAGGCAAGTTCGGCATTGGACTCGGCTATCGTCTGGTTCTGGCACACCAGGCAGCGCAACTGATTGATCAAATCCATGTAGCGGCTCTCTTGCTCGGCATCGGCGAAGTTGACCACTTCTATGCCGCCGGCGCTGGCGACAGATAGAGTCGCGGCGGCCGCCAGCGCGACCAGAATCCGGCCGGCAACTGTAATCATGTCTGGCTGTTGGCTTGCAGGCGGCGCAGCAGCGGCAGGATATCCTCCTTGATCGCAGCCCGGGTAAGCGGTCCTATGTGCTTGTAGCGAATCAGGCCGCGCTCATCGATCACGAAAGTTTCCGGCACTCCGTAGACCCCCCAGTCGAAGCCGGCCTGACCGTCCTGGTCGATCACCGACAGGGTATATGGATCGCCCCAGTTGTCAAGCCAGCTGCGGGCGGCGGACGGTGCGTCCTTGTAGTTGAGTCCGACCAAGGTGGTCTGGCCGGCAAGCAGATCAACGATCAGGGGATGCTCTTGCAAGCAGGCGGTGCACCATGATGCCCAGACATTGAGCACCCAGGGCTTGCCGCGCAGACTTTCCGGCGAGACGCTTTCATCCGGCCGCGCCAGCACCGGCAGGGAAAAGTGCGGAGCCTGCTTGTCGATCAAGGGTGAGGCAACCAGCTTAGGATCAAAGCGCAATCCGGCCGCCAGCACCATGCACAGCAGGATGAATATGCCCAGCGGCACCAGATGGAACTTGCGGGATGGAGTTTGTGCGACTGCTTCTTCGCTCATACAAGCGATTCTAAATGTTAATTTTCTTCAAGACATGTTGAATTTTAATAAAAGTTTCTTTGAATTTTAGCGATAATAGGCCAAACTATAGCATAATTACTTTGAATTTCCATAATTAATCAGAAAATTCAACATGTTGCCAACTATTTTTGGCGGCAAATTGCCCGCCCTGCCGCCGGCAACCGCAAGCCTACTTTTTCGCCCCAGCGCGCCGCCGGGCCTTGCGCATCGCGGCGGCCGCCAGTTCGGCAGCGGACAACTCCCCTTCCCGGACCGGATTGCGCAGCGGCGGCCGGCGCTTTTTCGCCTGATGCCGCTGCCTGAGTTGCTCGGCCAAGGCCGCGGCTTGGGGTCGATTTGCCAGACCACCGGAAAGCCGGGCCATCAGGCTGTCGGAGCCGGCTGGATGCATGCTGATGCAGTCGGTCGGACACGGCTGGACGCACAGTCCACAGCCGGTGCACCACTCGGTGATTACCGTATGCATCTGACCGCGGCTGCCAATGATCGCATCGACCGGACAGGCCTCGATGCACTTGATGCAGCCAACGCAATCGCGCTCGTCGATTGCCGCCACCTGCGCCGGGCCGGAAATTGGCAACTCACCGGTCGGCTCTTCACTGCCGCCGACAATATCCCGCAACTGCTGCGCGGTAGCCGCGCCACCCGGCGCACACAGATTCAGTGCCGCAGTTGCGCCGGCAACCGCCTGCGCATAAGGGCGGCAGCCCGGATAACCGCAGCGGCCGCATTGCAACTGGGGCAGAACTGCGTCGATCCGATCGGCTAGCAGGCGCTCGTGATGAGCCTGCTGGCCGGCTGGTTGCTCACTCCTGCCAGGCTTGCGCGGCATTGGCATCGGCGGATCGGGCTGGCACCCAGCTGCTGCCGGTGGCGCCAATCTCCCGCTTCCAAAACGGCACTTCGCTTTTGAGACAGTCAATCATCATCCGGCAGGCGGCAAACGCCGCAGCGCGATGATTGGCGGCGGCGGCAGTCAGGACGATCGGCTCGCCGACGGCAAGCTCACCGTAGCGATGGATCATCACCAGCCCGGCCAGCTGCCAGCGCCGGTGGGCGCGCTGCGCCACTTCGTTCATGCACTGCTCGGCCATGCCCGGATAGTGCTCGATCAACAGGCTGTCGATCGGCTGGCCGGAACAACTGCCGGTTGCACGCACCCGGCCGCAGAAACTTGCCAGCGCCGCCGCCGGCACTGATGAACTCAACTGGGCGAGCAAAGCCAGCGGATCAAAACTGCTGGCGCGCAACTCGATGATTTGCAAATCTCCCGCCATTTCCCTAGCCGCCGGTAACCGGGGGAAACAGTCCGACCTCATCACCATCGGCCAGAGCTGCATCAGCGGATGCAAACCGGCGGTTGTGTGCGATGCGCAACTGGCTGCGATCGGCGAAAGCCTGCCGGTGCAAATCATTGCGGCCGGCGAGCGCATCGATCAGATCGGCTGCCGTGCTGCCGGCGGCCAGCTGCACCTGCTCCTCGGCGACGGCCAGCCGCTCGCGCAAGGATGCAAAGTAGAGCACCCGCACTGCAATCATCGTCGCCGCCTGCTGCGCAGACCGACAACGGTTATCCCCTTGTTGCCCTTGGGCTGGCAAAACCAGATTACCTCATCACTTGCCGCCAGCCAGCCGCGCACCTTGCCGCGCAGCACACTCGGACTATTGCGGGTGCGTCCGTAGCCGTGCACGATTTCGACAACCCGCTGATCCTGCTGCTGCGCCCGATCGAGAAATTCGTCCACCGCCGACCAGGCCTCATCGACTTTCAGGCCATGCAAATCGATGCTCTCTTGACAGCAATTGGCGCGCATCGCCTTTTGCATCGCCCTTTGCTGGCCCGAAGCATGCCATGAATCATCATGGCATTCAAGATCGGGATGGTCCGCCGGCAACATTGCCCTGGTGCGGCCAGTCGCTGCGCCACCCGACTCCGGCAACCGTTGATGAGCTCCAGGTGCCGGCGGCACCAGCGGCTGGTCGCCGAAGGCAACGATGCCCTGCTGGCGAATGAGTTGCGCGAAACTCTCCTTTTCTTCCTCGGCCATGATTGGCTAGTTGTTTTCCTCCAGATAACGCACCGCATCCAGCGCAGCCATGCAGCCGGATCCGGCGCTGGTTACCGCCTGGCGATATACGTGATCGGCTATGTCGCCAGCGGCAAACACTCCCGGCTGCGAAGTTGCGGTCGCCATGCCGTTGCGGCCGGCGGCGACCTTGACGTAACCGTTTTCCATGTCCAGCTTGCCGGCAAACAGCGCGCTGTTGGGCTCGTGTCCGATCGCGATGAAGATGCCGGCAACCTCCAGCTGCATCTGGGTTTCGTCGGCAACCGAGCGCAGCCGGGCGCCAGTCACCTTCTGATCATCTCCGAGCACCTCGTCGAGAACATGCGAACGGATGATTTTCACCTTGCCCTCCTTTTCCTTGGCAAAAACCCGGTCTTGGCTGATC
>JAPORI010000001.1 GCA_026710225.1 Betaproteobacteria bacterium | reverse complement strand
TGCATTCGCTGCGGCTTTTCTGGTTCCAGGCACAGGCGAAGCGGAAATGGGGAAACTGCCTGATGACCGGCAAATCCTCGATTTGGCGAGGAAATACAGTGTCAGCCGGGAAGTCATCCTGCGCAAGTATCTGGATCGGGGCAAGGTTTCCCAAGATTACTACGATAAAATGAAAAGGCAGTGGCAGGATGAATGGCACAGCATCGATAACAATGCGCCTGCCAAGGCAAAACCCAAGGGAGGAAAACCCTACCTGAACAAGAAAGCCTATCTTGGCAGCAAGTATATGCGGGTTGCTTTCGCCAAGTATTATGCCCAGCAGATTGATGAATATCAGTTGGCCATTTATCTGGACACCAAGATCGGCCAACTCTCTATCCTTGAAGGCTATATGAGCGAACAAGACCAAGGCAAGAAATGATGCATTATGTTCTTGACACCGGCTTTTTCGTTCAATCCCGCGAATATTACCCTGAGGTTTTCCCCTCTTTCTGGTACAACTTGACAAAGTCGCGCCAAGATAGTCAAGTTTCTTCCGTGCACGAAGTGTTTCAGGAAGTGGAAAATTACGCAGGCAATCAAGAGCACGTGCTGGAATGGATTCGCAGCAAAAAGGAAATTTTCACCAAGCCTACAGCGGCAGAACAGGAGGAAGTGTGAGCAATCTTGGCAAATTCGCGTTTTGTCTGCTTGGTTGATAAAAAAGCTCTGTTAGATGGAAAGCCGGCGGCTGATCCTTGGGTGATTGCGAAAGCGAAAGCAACACCGCATGGCGCTGTTGTGACTAGGGAGAAAAAAGCCAAACGAGACAAGAATGGCAATATTCAAGGTTCCTGCAAAATGCCAGACGTATGCCAGGAACTTGGTGTCCATTGTTTAACGATACTCGAGTTCATGAAATGGGCTGGCGATTCTGAATTTGCCTTCGGCCACCAACGGTTGCCTGATGCAATGCCAATCCAGTTAGCGAGCCAGTTCAGGCAGCCAAGGACGGGATTAAACCGCCGACCCAAGGATTTTCAATCCGGTGCCTGATAGTCGCCGCTGACACCGCCGGACTTGGCCAGCAGCCGCACCGAAACCACCTCCATGCCTCGGTCAACCGACTTGCACATGTCGTATACGGTCAGCAACCCGACATGGACAGCGAGCAATGCCTCCATCTCAACACCGGTACGCCCCGTGCAAAGCACTGTCGCCTTGCAGTGCACCAGCGACTTGTCCCGATCGGTGGCAAAATCGACATCGATGCCGGTAAGCGCCAGCGGATGGCACAAGGGTATAAAATCACTGGTACGCTTCGCGGCCTGAATGGCGGCGATAGTGGCCACCGCAACAACCGAGCCCTTGGAACCCTTGCAACTGTCAACCTCATCAATAACCGCCCGACTTGCCCGCAGGCTGCCGGCAGCCACTGCCTGCCGGTCGGTCGGCTGCTTGTGACCGGTTTCAACCATGCAGGGGTTGCCCGCATCATCAAGATGAGCAAGTTTTTTGTCCGACATCCGCTCGCTAGTATAAGGCACGCCGCCCGCCACAGTGCGATTTTGCTAGTCGCCCTGGTACTTGCCCTGAGCCCGGCACCGGCAGCCAGCCAGGGAAACAACACGCTTGATTTGCTGTCTGACGAGCAACTAGAGATATTCCAGCGCGATCTGGGCCGCTACCACTTCGGCAAGGGCCTGCTTGACGATCCGGTCGCCGAGCTGTACATCAAGCGGCTGCTCAACGAACTCAAGCCGCCGAAAAGGATAGCGATATCGATCATCGACGATCCGTCGGTAAACGCGCTCGCAGTACAAGGAGACATGATCTTCATCCACACCGGATTGATCGAATTCATCGATTCTGAAAACGAGCTGCTGGGAGTGGTCGCCCACGAGATAGGACACATCGTCCAGGAACACTTCACCCGGCTGCCCAAGCAGTTGCAGGCGGTATCCTCCCTGGCCGCCGCCGCCCTGCTGCTCGGTCTGCTCAGTTCCGATGCGGAAATAGGAGATGCGCTGATTGCCGCCTCGCAGGGCAGCCTCCAGTCGGCCGCCTACGAACAAATCAGGACCTACGAGTATGAGGCCGACAGTGTTGCCCTCGACCTGCTCAGCAAGTCGGGGGTCGGCGCTGACGGATTGATCGAGATTCTGCGCAAGCTCAAGGGTGCTCCGGGCGTACCCGAGTATCTGCTCACCCACCCGATATCCGACAACCGGGTTGCGGCGGTACAAGGTTACGCGCGTCAGTTCCCCACCTTCGAGCCGCGGGCCGAAAGCGCCGACTTCGGCTTCATCCAGGCCCGGATCAGGAAACGCAGCCGGGTATCTAATCTGAGCGAGGAAATCAGCGATGAGCCGGAGGAAATCCAGGACTACCTGCTGCTTCTCGACAAGAATCAAGCCAGTCGCGCCGCGGCGGCGCGGTTGCAGGAAAAACATGCCGGCAACTGGATCATCGCCCATGCCCTGGCCGAGTTGTATCTGGCCGAAAACCGCACCAACGCGGCGATAGAGGTGCTTGACAATGCACTCAGGAGCGATCCTAAAAATCGGGTTTTGACCGCACTGCGGCTGGAAGCACTTGCCAAGTCCGGGGAGAGCCAGCAGGTGAAACTGGCGCTGGGCAAACTGGCCGCCGGCAACTACGCAAGCCCGCTGATCGCCAAGACCGAGGCGCAGTTCTGGGCCGAGGAAAAGGACGACTACCGCTACCGAGTTGCCCTGGCTCGCTACAACTACAACCAGGGTGACATGAACAATGCCCGCAAGCAGTTGGACTTTGCCCGGGAACTCGCACGCAAAGAAGGCCGCGGTGATGAGCCGCCTCAGGTGGTGCGAATCCAAATCAAGATCGACAGCATTGAAAAGGCGCTGGGAGTAGGAAAGGAAAACTAGCCCCCCAGCAAACAACCGGTCGCTGAAAAAATTGCCTTGCGCATTTGAACTGACAGGTTATAATTTGCTACCGGGGTTCGGATCAGTTTCATTCGGCCCTGCCCATTTCACCAATCAATGACAATGAGTCGACAAATAGCCAAATTGACGACGGCCAAGGCGCAAGACAGCGAAAACCTGATTATCTCCCGGCTCAAGGTAACGCCGGATATCATTGCAGACTTCTGCAAACGCTGGGACATAATCGAATTCGCTCTGTTTGGATCGGTGCTGCGCGATGACTTTAGCGACGACAGTGACATAGACGTGATGTTGGAATTCGACCCGGGTCGGGTGCTGGGGCTAGATTTCATTGACATGGCCGATGAACTCGAAGACTTGTTTGGCAGGTCAGTTGATGTTGCGTGCCGCTCAAGTGTCGAAAGCAGCTCGAACTACATTCGCCGGGAATCGGTTCTCGGCTCGGCTAGAGTCATTTATGAGAGAAAGCAACGCCTACCTGCTTGACATGCTTGATGCGGCACGCAGGGCCGCTCTGTTCACGCATGATCTCACATACGGACAGTTTGTCAAAAGCGAGTTGCATCAAAATGCCTTGTGCAAGGTTCTGGAAATTATTGGTGAAGCCGCTGCCAATATTGAGAAAAAGATCTGGCAGGAATACCCGGAGATTCCTTGGCGGAAACTTGTCGGGATTCGGAATCGGATTGTCCATGCCTATTTTTCAATCAAACTCGACATCATCTGGGAAATAGCAAACAAAGAGATACCGGCTTTGATTTTCCAACTTGAAAATATTGTTGCCCAGAGAAAGCAGTGACGGCTCTTATCGGCCAAGATGGGAAATATTCTTGCCGCTAGCGATCTCTGAAAATATTGGCGCACTTATGATTGGCAAGCCAAAAAACCCATAAAAAGGTTCAATTCCAGCAACCAGATTGGGCAAACCAGCCAGTCAGTTCATGTCCACCAGTTCCGGAGGCAGATGCCGCTTGGCGTACTTCATGTAAATCTTGTGCTGGACAAAATACTCGAATAGCTGCGCGTCGATTTCACCGCTTTCATTCATCTTCTTCATGATCGCCATCGCCTGCGAAAGGGTCTTGTTGTTGCGATAGGATCGATCCGGCGCACACAGCCCCTCGAAGCGATCGACTATCGCCAGCACCCGGGCGGGCA